>JAAVYC010000082.1 GCA_022790905.1 Lachnospiraceae bacterium
CCGTTGCCTTACCATTTGGCGATGGGCCAACATTTCGTCAACAATTGGTATTATATATGATGAGAGACATAAAATCAAGCACTTTTTAAAAAATTTTTAACTTTTTATCGATTATTGCAAAAAACACTTCTTTGTCCCATGTGATCTCTATTTTTCCGCCCGTCTCTTCCATCAATTCTTTCTCTATCACTTCCCTTTTCTCCGTCGGAACAACAATTTGGATTTCTACTTTTTCCGTATAGATACTATCTGCAACTGCAATCTCATTCTGTCCCAAAATATACTGAACCTTGCCAACACCGTGATAGTCCGTCTGCACTGTACCAAAAACGCCTGCACTTTTTGTAATCATCTCACTCTTTGCCAATCCCTCTTGTACAGCTTTTTGATAGGCACGCACTAATCCTCCGGTCCCTAAGAGAACTCCTCCAAAGTAGCGCGTCACCACAACCGCCACGTTGTGAATTCCCTCTCTCAACAAGATCTCTAACATCGGTCTTCCAGCCGTTCCACTCGGCTCCCCGTCATCGGAACATCTCTGCAATTCTTGTCCGTCTCCAATGACGTATGCATAACAATTGTGCCTTGCCTCCCAATACTGCTTTTTCATTTTTGCAATAAAAGCCAGTGCTTCTTTCTCCGTCTCAACGGGCACCACTGTTGCTATAAACCGCGATTTCTTTTCGACAATCTCTCCAATACCTTCCTTATATATGGTACGATAATTTTTCTCTTCCATATTTGTCTCCTGTTTTCTGTCGTTCATCAAATGACGAACTTAACCGGAACTTCTTAAATTCATTTCATGTAATATTATATCCACATTTTTATTTTCCGTAAATAGGAAAATGGCAGGAAATAAGATAATACTTTATTATTATGACTTTTTTTGGTATAATGTGTATTAATATGGACTAAGACTAATCATAAAGGAGGTCTGTTATGAACTATGGAAAGAACCGCACATCCAAAAAGGAAAAGGAACTACTTTCAAAGTCCGGCATGGCACGTAAAAAGTTCCGCATTACTTTTTTGAAAGCGTTTCTCATCTGTTTCTTAGCAGCAATTGTTATCGGAATCGTTGCCGTTATCGGCATTGTAAGAAACGTAATCAAGTCTGCTCCGGATATTGACGATATAGATGCTACCCCAACCGGATACCTGTCTACCGTTTTAGACAGTGACGGAAATGAGACCGCAACTTTGGTTGCCTCAGGTTCTAACCGTGTCTACGTCACAATTGATGAGATCCCACTGGATTTACAACACGCTTTTGTCGCCATTGAGGACGAGCGTTTTTACGACCACAATGGCATTGATATTCAAGGTATTGCGCGCGCTGCTTTCAAAGGTATCACAAGCGGCCATTTTTCAGAAGGCGCCTCTACCATTACACAGCAGCTTTTAAAAAATAATGTGTTCACAACCTGGACAAGCGAATCCAACTTTTCCGAAAAGTTAAAGCGTAAACTTCAAGAACAATATCTGGCAATTCAATTGGAAAAAAGTGTGAACAAAGACTGGATTTTAGAAAATTATCTGAACTCCATTAATCTCGGACAAAATACATTGGGTGTACAAGCTGCCTCAAAACGCTATTTTAATAAGGATGTATCCGACTTAAATATATCAGAATGTGCTGTAATCGCAGCTATCACGCAGAACCCGAGCAGGTACAATCCGGTCAGCAACCCGGATGAAAATGCTAAGCGCCGAAAAAAAGTCCTAAACGACATGTTAGAACAGGAATACATCTCAGAAAAGGAATATGATACAGCAATCGAAGACGATGTCTATGAACGCATTCAGATTGTGAATCTAGAAGTAGCAGATGACAACGTCACTTCCTATTTTGTAGATGCCTTAACCGATCAGGTACTACAAGCATTGATTGACGAAAAAGGATATACGGAAACCCAAGCTTATAAAGCTTTATACAGCGGCGGACTTACCATCTATTCGACACAGGACAGCACTTTACAGAGTATCTGCGATGAAGAAGTAAATAATCCAGAGAATTATGTCGGGGAACCGCAATGTTCCTTCTCCTACCGCCTAACGGTTTTAAAGAAAAACGGCACTTACGAAAATTACAGCGAGCAAACAATGCTTTCTTATTACCAAGCAGAAAATAAAAACTATACAATTGATTTTCCAAATCAGGAAGATGCTGCTGCTGCCATTGAAGAATATAAAAATACTGTTATGGAGCCCGGCGACACCATTCCCGAAGGAGGAGAGAAAATTTCTTACACATTGCAGCCACAGGCCGCACTCACTTTGCTTGACCAAAGTACAGGAGAAGTCAAAGCCCTTGTCGGAGGCCGCGGAGAAAAAACAGCAAGTAAGACTCTCAACCGTGCCACATCCACGCCAAGACAACCCGGATCCACTTTCAAGATAATTGCTGCCTATGCGCCGGCCCTAGACTCTTCCGGAATGTCTCTCGCAACCGTTCAAGATGATGCACCTTATTCCTATGCAAACGGTACATCTCTTCGAAATTATAACGGAAGATATCTCGGATTTACGACAATACGAAAGGCTATCACAAATTCTATCAATGTTGTAACGGTTAAAACGCTCACAGAAATAGGCACACAAGTCGGCTACGACTATTTATCAAATTTTGGGTTTACTACCATTGTACCGGAAGACAATACGCAGTCCTTGTGTCTCGGCGGTCTCACAAAAGGCGTTTATAATTTGGAACTGACAGCCGCTTATGCCACAATTGCCAACGGCGGCACTTATACAAAGCCAAGATTTTTTACCAAGATTTTAGATCACGACGGCAACGTCTTGATCGACAATACTCCTCAGACGCATACCGTATTAAAAGATACAACCGCATGGCTTTTGACATCCGCCATGAAGGACGTTATGACCTCCGGAACCGGAGTGGCGGCTAACATCAGCAATATGCCAGTAGCCGGAAAATCCGGTACCACGACAAAAGACCGTGATTCCCTCTTTGCAGGTTTCACACCATATTATACCTGCGTTGTCTGGGGCGGCTATGATGACAACGCTCCTCTTAGCAATACCCGCTATACCAAGAATGTCTGGCGCTCTGTTATGCAGCGCGTCAATGAAGGACTAGAACCCAAAGATTTTGAGCAGCCTTCCGGTATTGTAACCGCAACCGTCTGCAAAAAGTCAGGAAAACTTGCCGTAAGCGGTATCTGTGACTGTGATCCGCGCGGAAATCAAGCATATACCGAATATTTTGCTTCCGGAACTGTACCCACAGAAATCTGCGATCACCATGTGCAGGCAACGATTTGTACCATATCTGGCATGATTGCAAATGAATTTTGCCCGGAAGAAACAAAACAAACCGGAATCTACATTATCGGTGGTTCCCCGAACTCAGATGACGGAGCTTATCTGTTCTCCGAGGGATTGTCCGACTCTATCTGTACTCTTCACACAGCCGAGTCAGTTCTTCCAGTCCTACCGGATAACGTCGATGATATTTTAAACGATACTCAGCCGAGCGAAAGGGAGGATCCAGAGGAGGATCATCAAAAACCAAATGACGATCCCGACGATCAAAAACCGGAGGATTCACAAGACAATAAAAAGCCGAAACCAGAAGAGGACACTGAATAAAAAATCTATATGTAAATGGGGATATCCAAAAAGGATCATCCCCATTTATCAATTCAAAATTTATTTTCAATTTTCATCCGATAAACAATTTCATTCTCTTTAACATCACATTCGCAAAAATCAACCATCTCTTCCACTGCCATATCCACAATCTGATGCTTTTCTCCAAACATTTCCATCTCCCGATTTCCTTTCTCCCACAATCCCTGCGGCATTGTAATTTGAAGCAATACACTCAATCTATTTTCACTTTCGGCAGATATTTCTATTCTTATCTCGTCCTTTTGAAAAAAATCTCGATATTGTTTTAACAGAATCCAAAGAGAGACATACAAGATCGCAAACGTCGTTTTGGAATATCCCGCCTCCCTGCATTTCGACACAAAACGAAATTTTTGACACCTTCCATTTTTTGCAAATTCTCTCTCTAATTTCTCCTTTATCTCCTGAAAATTATCATATGGCTTTTCTAAGATATCTCCCGTACAATTCAACAGCTCTTTTTCAAACTGTAATAGCATGCCCTTTTCCTCTTCCGAAAGACCCAAATCGGCAAGATGCATCGTCTCCTCCAATATCTTCGCAGAAAATGCAAGAAACTGTTGTCTTCCTTTTTCCTGATAACCTAAAATTGCACTTTTTTCTTCTATCTTTCTCCTTCCGTCAGAGATTCGTTTTTCCACATCCATTTCCGTCTTCCTCTGGACAAAATTCACGCCATAAATATCAAACGCTTCTTCTATTGCCGGAAGCATCTCCTCCAAAAAGTCTATTGGATTGATAAATATACGAAAAATATTGCGCTGATTTACCAAAAAGAGTAACTCCGCTTTTGTCAACGTATAAGTATATACGATACAAACCGTATCGGGATGGGAACGATTCATATATTTGATCAGTTTTTCTCCGTCAAATCCTTTCAGATACATGTCTAAAATAATAACTCCATACGTATTCTTTTTCAGCAATATTCCTGCGTCCACTCCGGTCTCGGCCGTATCTATCTCAAAACCTTTTTCTGACATTACTCGCGTAAATTCATTGATCTCATTTTTACTGTGATTAATAAACAACAGTTTCTCTTCCATATTACTTCTCCTTTTGGAAACTATTTCTTTTGCCCGCTATTTCCTGTGTTCATTCTACCATATTCGCAAAGAAACACGCAACGATATCCTAGTAAAAAAGAAAAGTGCCTCGCAAGGCACTCCCTATAGAGCCACCCTGAGGCACTTTTCTCTTCTGATATATACTTTAAGGGGATTAAGTCTACTAATCCTTTCAGATTAGTCAATCAATATCATTAAAACTTATAGTTTTTTGGCTGGAAGTCCGGATAGCTGGATTCCAAACCATGTTCTGTCGGATCGAGCCCTGCCACTTCCTCTTCCTCGTTCACACGCAAACCTATCGTTTTATCAATGGCTTTGAACACCAGCGTCATCGTGAGAATCGTCCACGATGCAATGCATACAACACCCAATGCCTGGATAGCAAGATGGTGTATTCCACCGCCATAAAATAATCCATCCCGATAATCAAAGAGGCCCACTGCAAGCGTTCCCCACAGCCCGCAACATCCGTGTACTGCAACTGCTCCAACCGGATCATCAACTTTTATTTTATTCTCAATGACCAACACTGCTGCACATACAATAATACCGGCGACAATTCCAATAATCACGGAGCCAACTGCATCTACGTTGTCACAGCCGGCCGTCACTGCGACTAACCCTGCCAGCGCACCGTTTAAAGACATCGATACATCGGGAGCACCGTTCTTTACCCAGGTAAAACACATCGCCGTTACTGTCGCAAAGGCTGGTGCCAAGGTTGTCGTAGCAAAAATTCTTCCCAAATGTGCTCCATCCGCTGCGGCCGCACCGTTAAATCCATACCATCCAAACCAAAGGATGAATACACCAAGCGCTCCAACTACAATATTATGGCCTAAAATCGGTTTTGAATTTCCCTCTTTATCATATTTTCCGATACGAGGTCCCAACATCATCGCGCCGATAAATGCTGTAATGCCTCCCACCATATGAATGACACAAGAACCTGCAAAATCTGTAAAGCCTAAATCTGTCAGCCATGCGGTTCCACCCCACACCCAATGCGCCTCGATTGGGTAAATGATTAAGCTGATAATAAAAGAGTAAATCAGATAAGCGACAAATTTTGTCCTTTCTGCCATAGCACCCGACACAATCGTCGCGGCCGTGGCACAAAATACCAGGTTGAACACAAATCCATACCAATCACATCCTTCAAAATCCAAGGGATTTAAGCCCCATCCGATAAACTTATTTCCAACTCCGCACAGCAAATTATATCCCACAAAGAAAAACGCGACTGTGCCAAGGCAAAAATCCATCGTGTTTTTCATAATGATATTGCCCGCATTTTTTGCTCTGGTAAAACCTGCCTCCACCATTGCAAATCCCGCCTGCATAAAAAATACCAGTGAGGCTCCGATTAAAAACCAGACTCCATGACTCCCAAATATAATACTGTTAACGGCATCTAACGCCTCTGTCGAAATTTCCGCAAATAACATATAAACTCCTCCTAAAAAAGAGGATAACATGGAATTTTAGATATTCTCTAACCTTCTATGTTATCCCCTTTGATAACGATTTACATTTTTACTTTTTTTAGTTTTTTCTCTTTTCATTTTATAATGCCTCCGCACCATGTTCTCCCGTACGGATTCTAACTGTATCCTCCACATCATAGACAAAGATTTTCCCATCTCCATAATGACCTGTCTGAATCTTTTCGACGACCTGATCAATCAAAGGTCCGGCTGCCTCCTCATCCACTACTGTCTCAACCTTAATTTTAGGCAGTAAGTTCACATTGTACTGAGACCCTCGATAAGATTGTCGATATCCTTTTTGATTTCCATATCCCATGATATTGGTCATCATGACACCCGATACATGATGGTCATCCAGGACTCCTTTTAAATCCTCTAATTTTTCAGGTTTGATAATGATTTCTAACTTTTTCATCTTATCTCCTCCTTGTAACCTGTTGCTTTTATATTATTATTTTGACATGCTACCGCACTTTATCTGTCAAACACCAGGTGGTCCGCACCTAGCTCGAAACCGAACCACCTGACGGATTCCAGTCATCCCCAAATATAGAGACAAAAACTCTCTGTTATACCTCAAAAATTAAATCGCCGTAGGATGGCATTGGCCACATTTCTTTGTCGACAATCATTTCTAATTGATCAATTGGAGCCCGCAGTTCATCCATTGCTGCCTTTACCTCATCCCTGTAGGCAACCGCCTGCGCTCTTCCCTCTTCCATTGCTGCTGCCTTCTCGGTCACAACCTGCAGTTTTGCAAGAGCCGCTTTTGCTTCTGCGAGCAGATCTGAGGTCTCTGTCAACAATTCTGTCTGTACACTGATATCCGCATCACAGGCAGCTTTTACCACATTAATAGACTTTGCCAGAGACGTCGCATATTTGATCACAGCAGGAATCAACCTTTTGCTCGCAATATTCATCATCGCTTTTGCTTCGATATTGATTGTTTTCGCATAAGTCTCATATTCCACCTCTACACGGGATTCCAACTCTGCTCTCGTAAATACATTGAATTTCTCAAATAATGCGACTGATTTTTCTGTAGCAAGAGATGGGATCGCATCGACCATGGATTTAATATTGGGGAGACCGCGCTTTTCTGCTTCTTCCACCCAACCGTCAGAATATCCATTTCCGTTAAATACGATTCTCTGATGTTCCGTCACATTTTTCTTGATCAAATCATGTACTGCCATGTTAAAGTCATCCGATTTTTCCAATATATCACATGCTTCCGCAAAACTCTCTGCGACAATCGTATTTAATACCACATTCGGCTGCGCAATTGATGCTTTAGAACCAACCATACGGAACTCAAACTTGTTCCCTGTAAATGCGAACGGTGAAGTTCTATTTCTATCTGTCGCATCCTTCATGAAATCAGGCAGAGTCGCAACACCGGTTTTTAACATTTCACCTTCGATACTGTGTGTTGCCTCTCCGGTCCGAATCAATTGTTTTAATACGTCCTCTAACTGTGCCCCCAAGAAAACGGAGATAATTGCCGGAGGCGCTTCGTTTGCCCCAAGTCTGTGGTCATTTCCGACGTCAGCTGCAGATGCTCTTAAAATGTCTGCATGAATATCTACTGCTTTTAAGATGCAGGATAATACCAGCAAAAATTGAATGTTTTCATGTGGCGTATCGCCTGGATCCAATAAATTGATTCCATCATCTGTCGTGATCGACCAGTTATTGTGTTTACCAGAACCGTTGACACCGGCAAATGGTTTCTCATGGAGCAGACAGCGAAGTCCATGACGTCCCGCCACTTTCTTTAAAGTCTCCATCACCAGCTGATTGTGGTCAACAGCGACATTTGCTTCCGCATAGATCGGTGCTAATTCATGCTGCGCCGGCGCAACTTCGTTGTGCTGCGTCTTTGCCGATACGCCAAGTTTCCAGAGCTCTTTGTTGACATCTTTCATGTAAGCCGCAATTCTCTCACGGATGGCTCCAAAATAGTGGTCATCCATCTCCTGACCCTTTGCCGGAGGAGCTCCAAATAGAGTGCGGCCGGCATAGACAAGGTCTTTTCTCTGCAAATATTTCTCTCGATCTATCAAAAAGTATTCCTGTTCCGGTCCCACAGAAGGCGTTACCTTTTTGGAAGTCGTATTTCCAAATAATCTGAGGAGGCGGATGGACTGTTCATTAATCGCCTCCATAGAACGAAGCAGCGGTGTTTTTTGATCCAGCGCTTCTCCTGTGTACGAACAGAATGCTGTCGGAATACAGAGTGTTGCTCCCGCCGCATCTTGGCGTACAAATGCCGGTGAGGTACAATCCCACGCGGTATACCCTCTCGCCTCAAACGTTGCTCTTAAACCTCCGGACGGAAAAGATGAAGCATCTGGTTCACCTTTAATCAACTCTTTACCAGAGAAACTCATCAGCACCTTACCATTTGACATCGGAGCTGTGATAAAAGAATCATGCTTCTCTGCAGTTACTCCGGTCAATGGCTGAAACCAGTGCGTATAATGGGTCGCGCCTTTTTCGATTGCCCACTCTTTCATCTCATGTGCCACGACATCGGCTGTCTCTAAATCTAGTTCTCTTCCTTCCTCTATAACCTCTTTTAACTCTTTGTAAATTTTTTTTGGTAAACGTTCCTGCATCACGGCATCATTAAAAACGTTTTCTCCAAAAATATCTGCCACATTAAAATATTCTGTACTCTTTTCCAGTTTTTTTTCTTCCATATTTTATTATCCTTTCTTTTTTATTTTTTCATCCTGCCCATTTGGAGTTATATAGGAAATCCAAAAAACTTTCCTAAATATAACGAGAAAAAAGGGTGCCCCACCTCAATGGAACACCCTTGTTCTAATCTCTGCTAATAAGATACTCCAATTCTTCTCAAAATGCAATAGAATCTTTGGATTTTTTCCCTATTCTATGTTTTCGATAAATAATTTCTCTTTCTCTCACACTTTTTATCGAATCTCACCAAACTTATTCTGCTTTTCCTACAGAACCAAACCATTCCATCTTACCGCGCACGGTATCTTTGATTCCTTCTGTTCCTGGTTTTAACAGTTTACGAGGGTCGAATCCTTTTCCTTCCAGATCTTTTCCCTCCTCGATGTATTTACGGGTTGCAGCTGCAAAAGCAAGCTGACACTCTGTATTTACGTTAATTTTCGATACACCTAACTCAATGGATTTACGAATCATATCTGCCGGAATTCCTGTACCGCCGTGAAGTACCAGTGGAAGATCTCCTGTCTTCTGCTGAACAGCATCGAGCGTCTCAAAGCTGAGTCCAGCCCAGTTGTCCGGATATTTTCCATGGATGTTTCCAATTCCTGCTGCAAGTAAATCAATTCCAGTATCCGCAATAAGCTTACATTCATCCGGATCAGCGCATTCGCCTGTTCCTACGACTCCGTCTTCCTCACCACCGATTGCACCTACTTCTGCTTCCACTGTCATATTATTTGCATGTGCTTTCTCTACGATCTCAGTTGTGAGTTTTAAATTTTCCTCAATTGGGTACTTCGATCCATCAAACATAATGGAAGAGAATCCCGCCTCGATACATTTCATACATGCATCGTATCCGCCGTGATCTAAGTGAAGCGCAACCGGAACAGTAATATTCAATTCCTCAATCAATCCTTTTACCATTCCAACAACTGTTTTGAAACCGCCCATGTATTTGCCTGCTCCCTCTGACACACCTAAAATAATCGGTGATTTCAATTCCTGGGCCACCTCTATCGCTGCCTTTGTCCACTCCAAGTTATTGATGTTAATCTGTGCCACTGCATAGTGTTCTTTTTTTGCTTTCGCAAGCATTTCCTTCGTTGTTTCTAACATACCTGACCTCCATACTCTCTCATATTTACATCTATAATGATAGGCTACCGGAATTTCCTCAGATTCAAGCATCCTTCTCATTCGTCGTCTGTACCATAATGTCGATTGCCTGATGGCGATTCTCGATCAGAACTTCCTGATGATCTCCTCCATACTCCCCATCTAACGTCCAGGGGATCGTTTCCTTAGAATAAAACTTTATCTTATCTGCACGGAAAGAATCTACATATTCGGTCGTATCTTTCAAGTTCGTCAGACCCGCAATAATCTGATTCCACTCCAAAATATTTTTAGGCTTGTGAACCAAAGTGACTTCAAAAAGTCCATCATCCAATTTGACATTTTTTCCCGTCATCCCTTTAAATCCTCCGACGGATATCGAATTTGTGATCATCCCAAGAAGAAATTCTCCCTCAACCACTTTTTCATCGTATTCGACTCTTATATAATAGGACTTAATAGAGGGAAGCCGTTTCGCCCCTTCTAATAGATACGCAACATGTCCTAAAACATTTTTCATCTCCTGGCTTGTCGCATAAGACACATCTGTAAAAATGCCAAATGCTGCAACATAAATGAAAAAGTCTCCGTTAAACTCTCCCACATCACAGGAAAATGGCACTCCCTCCACTGCTATTTGGGCTGCTCGTATCATATCTTTGGGTATGTTCAAAGAATTTGCAAAATCATTGGTGCTGCCCGCCGGAATATAGCCAAGAGGCACTCTCACTCCGCTTTGCATCATTCCAGTCACCGCCTCATCCAGCGTTCCATCACCGCCGCTACAGACTATCAAATCGTAATCTTTTGCCCGCTCCCGAACAATCTCTGTGGCGTCTTCCCTTCTCTGGGTTGTGTGTATTTCGACTTTATATTCCTTCTTTATCATTAAATCGACAATTTCCAGAAGTTTATTTTTAATCTGCCCTTTACCGGAATGCCCGTTTACTATAAACAGTAATCTCTTCATTGCCTTATACTCCGTTTCCATCCCCTCTGCGAAATCTCAAGTCATCTGCTAACATTCCCAGTTTACGCAGACGATGATTGACACCCGATTTTCCCACCGGAGGATTCAAAAAAGTACCAAGCTCTTTCAACGTGGCATCGGGATATTCCAGACGCACTTCCGCGATCTCTCTCAGAGATACAGGAAGTTCTTCAAATCCTATTTTCTCCTGTATATATCGAATATCTTTTAACTGCTTTACTGCGGCTGAGACAGTCTTATGAATATTTGCCGTCTCACAGTTCACTTTCCGATTCACTGTATTGCGCACTTCTTTTAAAATACGAATATTTTCTAAATCCATAAGTGCAATCGGTGCTTCCATAATATTTAGGATGTTCACAATCTGTTCCCCTTCTTTTAGGTAAACAACATGATTTCTTTTCCTCAAAACAACTTTCGCTTCCATCTCAAAACTGTTAATCAATTCTCGCAGTTGATTCGCTGTTTCTCCACGATTACATACAATTTCAAAATGATATGATTTTCCCGGATCGCTCATAGAGCCCGAGACTAAAAAAGCCCCTCTGATAAAAGCACGTTTACAGCAAGATTTTTGGAGATAACTGCTCTTTACTGTCAAATCTCTGTGAAAAAGATTTCTTGTAATCTGTCTCTCCTCTATGTTGTTTATACATGTATTAATATTATATGTTTTTTTTGCCAAAGTAAAGTATTTTTTTACCAGCTCTTCATTTTCGCTCTCAAAAGAGAAGAAATTTCCCTCGGGATCTGGTACCTCTCTCCCTGAAAAATTCAAAAAAGCTGCTAATTCCGCCAACTGGCAATGTCTGCTTTTACCGATATGTTCTGTCAATTCTTTTTTTACTTTACCGGAAAATGACATCCTACTTCCCTCTCAATGCATCTTTTCCAATATCTCTGTGCTCAATCTTAATTCCATAACCAGGTCGCTCTTTCAATCTCTGATAGAGTGCATTTGCCAACGTCACAGAGCGATGTTTTCCCCCTGTGCATCCGATACTGATCACAAGCTGACTCTTTCCTTCAGAAATATAATTGGGAATTAAAAATTCAATCATATTTTCCAATTTATCCAAAAAAACATAGGCCTCCTCATACTGTAAGACAAAGTCCTGAATCTCCTTGTCATTACCAGTCTTTGCTCTTAAGTCTTCCACATAATATGGATTTGGCAAAAAACGCACATCGAAAACCAGATCTGAATCGGTTGGAATTCCATACTTAAAGCCAAACGAGAGCACGGTAATGTACATACTCTTGTACTCCTGCTCTTCAATAAAAATCTTTTCTAATTCGACCTTCAGTTCTCTGGAGAGCAAACGGCTTGTGTCAATGATATAATCCGCCTGACGCTTGATAAATTCCAGTTTCTTGCGCTCTAAACCAATTCCTTTATCAAGGCGCTCTACGCCTGATAACGGATGGTTTCTCCTGGTCTCCTTATATCTTTTGATCAATACGGAATCTTCCGCCTCCAGAAAGAGAATCTCGAGCGGAAGTCCCTGTTCACGGATTCTGTTTAGAACGCTCTGCAGTTCATCCAGCGCATCCCCGCTTCTGATGTCAATGCTGACTGCCACTTTAGAGAGTTCATCCTGAGAAGCGACGGCAAGACCGATAAATTTTTCCATCAGTGGAATCGGAAGATTGTCAACACAATAATATCCCATATCTTCCATCATTTTTACCGCTGTCCCTTTTCCCGCCCCGGACATTCCTGTCACAATCACAAATTTCATGTAAAATCACCAACCATTTTCACTTCCGGCTCCAACCGGACTCCGAATTGTTTCTGAACTTCTTTCTGAATCTCCCGTATCAGGCAATGAATATCTGTCGCTGTGGCCGACTCTTTATTGATGACAAACCCACAGTGCTTAGAAGAAACTGCCGCCCCGCCGATCTGAAAGCCACGAAGCCCTGCATCCATAATCAGTTTTCCGGCAAAATACCCTTTTGGTCGTTTAAACGTACTTCCCGCGCTTGGATATTCCAACGGCTGCTTTTCCAATCGTCTTTCTTTTAACTGATCCATCCTTTCTCGAATCTGCTCGGCATCTCCTTTTTTCAAGAGAAACTCTGTCTCTAAAACAATGTAATCATTTTGGATAATATTACTGTGACGATAGGAAAGCTCTAACTCTTCTGCACTGATTTTCTTCATAACTCCTTTGCGGGTTAAAACGGTAACACTTTTTATAATATCCTTAATTTCCCCGCCATAAGCTCCGGCATTCATCACCACTGCGCCGCCAACACATCCTGGGATTCCAGCCAAGAATTCCATTCCTTCCAGACCTGCCTTCATCGCCGCAAATGCTGTTTTAGAAAGCAATGCCCCCGCCTGTGCATAGACACGCTCCTCCTCCACACGAATCTTTCCGATATCTTTTCCAATCTCAATTACTGCCCCACCGATTCCTTTGTCAGAAACCAAAAGATTGCTTCCGTTTCCAATCAAAAGGAATGGAATATCATATTCCTGGCAGAGCTTTATAACTTCCTTCACCTGTTCCTCCAACGGAATGATATAAAACTCAGCCGGTCCTCCTACGCAAAATGTAGTGTGATTTTTCATCGGCTCCTGCAGCAGAACCCGATCATCCCCTATCATCTCCCGCAAAGCCTTCTCAAAATTTCCTTTTACTTTAACCATCATCACCCGTCTATGCTTCCTTTAAAAATACGGTATATCCCCGAAATGCTTCATAGAGATCCACTTTACTGATAATTTCCCAAGGCGCATGCATATTCAGTACGGCAACTCCGCTGTCAATGACCTGCATTCCATAATTTGCTAAAATAAACGCTATGGTTCCGCCGCCCCCTTGATCTACTTTTCCGAGTTCTGATGTCTGGAACGCCACTTCATTTTTATCCAAAATAGCTCTTAATTCTGCCATATATTCCGCATTGGCATCGTTAGAACCTGATTTTCCTCTAGAACCAGTATATTTATTGAATACGAGTCCATTTCCAAAATAAGCAGAGTTTTTCTTCTCTGATACAGATGGATAATTCGGATCAAATGCCGCACTGACATCAGATGAGAGAACTTTTGAATTGCCAAGCGCTCTGCGAAGAGCAAGTTCAGAATACTGACCGGCAAGCGCCATAATCTCTGCCACTGCATTCTCAAAGAATCGGGACTGCATTCCAGTCGCACCAACACTTCCAATTTCCTCTTTATCCACGAGCAGGCAGACACTTGTTTTTTCCGGAATATCCATCTCTAGCGTCGCCCGGAAAGAAGGGTATGCACAGACACGATCATCATGCCCATATCCCATAACCATCGAGCGGTCAAAACCATAATCTCTCGCTGCTCCAGCCGGAACTGCTTCAATCTCAGCAGAAAGGAAATCATCTTCCTCGATACCGTATTCTTTCATAAGAATATCAAGTACATTTGCTTTCACAGCCTCTTTTACTTTTTCCTTATCTTTATCATTTTCCGGAGCTGGAATACTCGCAATTAAGATATCGAGATTCTCTCCCTCAATCACTTTGTTTGCCTTTTTCTCCAATTGTTCCGCTGCGAGATGGATTAAAAGATCACTGACTCCGAATACCGGATCTCCCTCTTTATCCCCCACACTCACATTGACCACACTTCCATCTTTTTTCGCGATAACTCCGTGCAGTGCCAGAGGAAGTGTCACCCACTGATATTTCTTTACTCCGCCATAATAATGTGTATCAAGCATTGCAAACTCTGTATCTTCATATAATGGCACCTGTTTCAAATCCAGTCTCGGAGAATCAATATGTGCACCCACAATATTCATTCCTCTCTCCAGCGACTCTTTTCCCAGTACAAAGAGCGCAATGGATTTGCCCATTTGGTTAACATAAATTTTATCTCCCGGTTTTAAATCCTTTTTCTCTGAAATTGCTTTTTCTAAAGACTGATAACCAGCTTTTTTTGCCTCTTCCTCAAAAAAAGACGTACATTCTCTCTCCGTCTTACAATCGGATAAAAATTTACGATAATCCTCCGCAAAATCAAAAACTTTCTTTCTCTTTTCTCCCTCTGGATATTTCTTCCAAGCATTTACTCTTTCCATTCTCTTTACCTCTTTTACTATCTTTATTCTTCATCCTCTTTTTTATTCAGGTTCTCCTGCACGCGGCGGTATAATTCATGCGCCGCATTATAACCCATCTTCTTTTGTCTGTGATTAACTGCTGCCGCCTCGCAGATTACTGCAAGATTTCGTCCTGGACGGATTGGCAATGAATGACAAATAAGCTGATTCCCAAGAATCTCTGTATATTCTTCTTCCAGCCCAAGACGATCATACTCTTTCTCCTTTTTCCAATCCTCCAATTGGATAACAAGATCGATGTTTTGCTTTTCCTTTACCGCCTCAACTCCAAAGAGCGTTTTGACATCGACAATTCCAATTCCCCGCAATTCAATAAAATGTCTCGTAATGGCAGGAGAAGTCCCCACGAGAGTGTGTTCATTAATCTTACGAATCTCTACAACATCATCTGTAACAAGGCGATGACCACGCCGAATGAGCTCCAGTGCCGCCTCACTCTTTCCAATCCCGCTCTCCCCGGTAATCAAAAGTCCCTCGCCATAGACATCGACAAGTACTCCGTGGATGGTCATACAAGGAGCAAGTTCCTCTTTCAGACAGAGAATCAATTCAGCCATAAAACTAGATGTTGTATTGCTAGTTCCCAGGATCGGAACATCTTTCTCAATAGCAATTCGCAAAAAATCTTCGTCCGGTTGAAAATCACGGGAAAAAATAACGCATGGTATTTCTTTTCTTAAAAATTCCTGATAAATACTAACGCGTTTTTTCTCTTCTAGTTGCTTTAAAAAGCTAATCTCAACCATTCCCATAATCTGTACTCGATTCGGTTGAAAATAATCAAAATATCCACTTAGCTGAAGTGCTGGACGATTGACATCTGACAGTGTTACTTTATGCTTTTTTAAATTCAGATCCTGTGTAAATACTTTCAAATCTAACAGCTTTGAAAGCTTATCCACACTGACGCCTTTTTGGTTCATAGGTCTCTCCTTTCCTTCGCCAAATACGTTAAACTCTTATGTTCACATGATATCATAGAAAAAAGTCTGCTTCAAGAATTACGAATGGAAAAAATGGTATACAGACTTCGCACTTTTGCTGTCCATACTCTCTATTTTTTCCAACTCTTCTATCGTCGCATTTTTTATTTCTTCAATAGAATCATAATTTCGCATCAATGCTTTTCTTCGCGCTGCACCGATTCCCGGTATATCATCTAAAATAGAATGGACTTGATTCTTACTCCGCAAAGATCGATGGTACTCTATAGCAAACCTGTGCGCCTCATCCTGAATTCTAGTAATCAGTTTAAATCCTTCACTATCCCTCTCTATTAAAATTTCCTCATTCTGAAAATAGAGCCCCCTCGTTCTATGGTGATCGTCCTTGACCATACCGCAGACTGGAATATTTAGATGAAGTTCCTTTAAAACCTCAAGGGCAATGTTTACCTGTCCTTTTCCTCCATCCATCATGAGCAAATCCGGAAACCGATTGAATTTACCAATCTCACTGTCTTTTTCCTTCAACTCTTCTTGTTCTTTCAAGCCGTGTAAAAAACGTCTTGTCAATACTTCGTGTATCGACGCATAATCATCTGGTCCCAGCACATTTTTTAATTTGAATTTTCGGTAGTCGTTCCTCTTCGGCTTTCCGCCTTCATAGACAATCATAGAACCTACACTCTCAAATCCGCTGGTATTCGAGATATCAAAAGCTTCCACTCTGCGAATTTTCTCGATTCCAAGCAATGCAGCGATCTCTTTCATCGCCCCAATCGTTCTGCCTTCCTCTCTTTTAATTCGCTCTCTATCCTGATTCAGTACAAGCTCCGCATTCTTTTTCGCAAGCTCCACCAGCTGCTCTTTGGTTCCTTTCTTCGGAATTCTAAGATACACTTTCTGTCCTTTTCGCTTTGTCAGCCATTCACAGATGACCTCACCCTCCTCAATTTCCCCCTGAAGTACAATTTCTTTTGGAATATAGGGAGTCCCCGCATAAAACTGTTTGACAAAGGAGGTCAACGCCCCGTTTTCTTCCTCCTCATTTGCAATTCTCAGATAAAAATGGTCTCTCCCGATCAGCTTTCCGCCGCGTATAAAAAACACCTGTACCACAGCCTCCCGATCATCCTTTGCCATTGCAATAATATCCTTATCTTCCCCATTGGCATTGGTCATTTTCTGTTTCTGTGCCACAGCACGGACACTTCCAAGCAATTCCCTGTACTCAATTGCCTTTTCGAATTCCATCTCCTCCGATGCCCGCTGCATTTTCTCTTCTAGTTCCCTCAAAATTTCCCGATAGCTTCCATTTAGAAAATCTATCACCTTCTTTATATTCTGCGCATATTCTTCTCTGGTTATGTACCCCTGACATGGCGCCTGACACTGATGGATATGATAATTCAAACAAGGTCTCTCTTTCCCGATGTCCTTTGGCAATTTTCGATTGCAAGTACGAATCTGATAGAGTTTATGCAATAAATCTATCGTATCCTTGACCGCTGTCGCACTGGTGTATGGACCAAAATATTTCGATTTGTCTTTTTTCATCTGACGACAAAAGAGGACCCTGGGAAATTCCTCTCCCAGCGTCACTCTGATATACGGATAAGTTTTGTCATCCCGAAGCATAGTATTATATTTCGGACGATGCTCTTTGATCAAATTACACTCTAAAATCAATGCTTCCAATTCCGAATCTGTAATAATATACTCAAAGCGGGCAATCTGCTGTACCATCCGATCCTTTTTGATTCCTTCATTATGGCTCGGACGAAAATATTGTCTGACACGATTTTTTAGCTTCACAGCTTTTCCCACATAAATAATGGCATCGCTTTTATCATGCATAATGTAAACTCCCGGTTTATCGGGTAGTTTCTTCAATTCTTCCTCGAATTCAAACATTTATTATTCCTCAGAATCTACTGTCTCCTGTTTTTTCTCTTCTTTCTTTTTCAGTTCCACTGCTTCTTCTGTCTCATCACCCACATAGACATCTATTTGGGATAAGCCTTCCTTCGCCTCTTCCTTTTCCTCTGGCTCCGGAATTCCTTTCAATTCACGGTAAATCCTCATAAACTCCTTGCCGGTAATATTTTCATTCTCATACAGATGATCTGCAATTTTATCAAGAATATCTCTATTCTCCTTCAAAAGACCCTTGGCCTTCTCATAACTGCTCTTCAGCATCTTCATGACTTCCTTATCAATCTGCGCCGCTGTCTCCTCACCACAATTCAGTCTCGCCTCGCCTCCTAGATACTGATTCTCAATCGTCGCAAGTCCCATCAGACCAAACTTTTCCGACATACCATATTGAATCACCATCGCGCGGGCAATCCTTGTAGCCTGTTCAATATCATTTGCTGCTCCGGTCGTAACCGAATGAAAAACTACTTCTTCTGCCGCACGCCCCGCCATAAAAGTCACAAGTTCCGCTTCCAATTCCTCTTTCGACTGCAAGAATTTTTCTTCTTCCGGTACCTGCATCACGTATCCCAGTGCACCGTGAGTACGCGGTACGATCGTAATCTTTTGCACCGGTTCTGTATTTTTTTGCAGTGCTGTTACCAAAGCATGTCCGACCTCGTGGTAAGCCACAATCTTTTTCTCTTTTGGTCCCATAATGCGATCTTTCTTCTCTTTTCCGGCAATAACAACTTCTACCGATTCAAATAAGTCTGCCTGGCTGACATATTTTCTCCCATTTTTCACGGCATTGATCGCCGCCTCGTTAATCATATTCGCCAGATCCGACCCCACAGCTCCCGAAGTCGCAAGTGCAATCGCTTTCAAATCCACCGTCTCATCCATCAGAACATCCTTGGCATGAACCTGGAGGATCGCTTCTCTTCCCTTCAAATCTGGTTTATCTACAATAATTCTTCTGTCAAAACGTCCTGGTCGAAGCAACGCTTTATCAAGAACTTCCGGTCGGTTTGTTGCCGCCAAAATCAAAAGTCCTTTCGATGCATCAAAACCATCCATTTCCGATAAAAGCTGATTCAGCGTCTGTTCTCTCTCGTCATTTCCACCATAACGGGCGTCTCTGCTCTTACCAATGGCATCGATCTCATCAATAAAAATAATACACGGCGCCTGTTTTTGTGCTTCTTTAAACAAGTCTCGCACCCTAGATGCACCGACCCCAACAAACATCTCGACAAAACTAGAACCTGCCAATGAGAAAAACGGTACATTTGCTTCCCCCGCAACTGCTTTCGCGAGAAGCGTCTTACCTGTACCCGGAGGGCCGACTAGCAGCGCTCCCTTTGGCAATTTTGCTCCAATTTCTGTATACTTTTTTGGATTGTGCAAAAAATCCACCACTTCCTGCAAAGACTCTTTCGCCTCATCCTCGCCTGCCACATCTTTAAATGTCACACCCGTCTTTCTCTCCACATAGACTTTGGCATTACTCTTGCCGACACCCATGACTCCTCCGCTTCCCATGCGGCGCATCAAAAAGCCGAGTAATACCCATATAAAGACAAGTGGTATCACAAAGCTTAAAATGTTGTAAATCCAAGTTGAGGTATTATCAGGTATTGTTCCCGCGACATCCACATCATGTTTTTCCAACAATCTCAGCAGATCGGGATTTTGTACCAATCCCGTATAATACGTGACTTTTACCGTTCTTTTACTAGCTTTTTCACTTTTCGGTGTGATCGTAATCTGCGACGAACTAATCTTCACGCTCTCTACTTTGTCATTCTCAACCATATCCAGAAATTCCGAATACGTAATCTCTTTGCTGGACATTTGATTCATTTTGCCATTCACATAGCTCATAACAAACAGCATAATCAAAGAAATCAAAAGA
>JAAVYC010000083.1 GCA_022790905.1 Lachnospiraceae bacterium
AAGAACAAAGTCAATTCTTATGATGAGTATGTACGATTGATAAAAAGTGATACAGAAAAATTTGAACAGTTCGTCAATTTTCTGTATCACTTTTTATCAATCGTACATACTCATCATAAGAATTGACTTTGTTCTTTGTAATCAAAGTATCGATTCGACGTCGCATTTGCTTTTCTTTGTAAGCATTCAAATCAATCTTTGTCAGACTCAAAATATCCTTTTTAAACTTTTCGTAATCTTCAAACATACAACAATCCCGCCTTATTCTACATCTAATTCACTTGCAACTTCCTCAATATTCACATCTGCAACCTCATCGTTATCCTCTTCATGTGCTGTCGGAAGATTTAACGCTTTCACGCTGAGGCTGATTTTTCTCTCCTCTTCGTTAAAATCTACGATTTTCGCTTCTATTTCCTGACCAACTTTTAATACATCCGATGGCTTTTCCACATGTTCCGCGGAGATCTGAGAAACGTGAAGTAATGCATCGACTCCTGGATTCAGCTCTATAAAAGCACCAAAATCTGTCATTCTTGCTACCACGCCGTTCACAATATTGCCCACGGCATATTTTTCAGCTGCGTTGTTCCAAGGATTATCCTCCTCAAATTTCATGGACAGTGCAATCTTTGTTCCATTGATATCCTTGATAAATGTCTTTACCTGATCTCCAACTTTAAATACTTTCTTTGGATTTTCAACTCTTCCCCAGGAAATCTCTGAAATATGGAGCAATCCATCTGCTCCTCCTAAATCGATAAACGCTCCGAAATCCGTCACGTTTTTAACGGTTCCCTCTACGACATCGCCCACATTGATTCTAGCAAACAGCTCTTCTTGCATCTTTGCCTTTTTAGCAGCCAACAGTTGCTTTCTATCTCCGATAATTCTTCTGCGTCTCGGATTAAATTCTGTGATTACAAATTCAATCTCTTGACCATCGTATTTTGTCAGATCCTTTTCATAACTATCTGACACCAGACTTGCCGGGATAAATACTCTGGTTTCATCGACGATCACACTCAAGCCGCCTGCTAAGACCTGAGCCACTTTTGCTGTCAATACTTCCTGATTTTCAAATGCCTCCTCTAGGCGTTTGCTTCCCTTTTCAGCCGCAAGACGCTTATAGGAGAGGAGAACCTGTCCCTCGCCGTCGTTTACTTTTACGACTTTTGCTTCCATAGTATCTCCCACGGAAACGACAGTTGTCAAATCTGTATTTGTCTCGTTCGTATATTCACTTCGAGAAATGATACCGTCTGCTTTGTAACCAATATTCAGGATAATTTCATCCGGTTTCACATCGATAACTGTACCTTCGACTACCTCCCCATTTCTTATTACTTTTAATGACTCTTCTAGCATTTGTTCAAAGCTCATTTCTGACCTTCTTTTGAACCTCCTCAATAATATTGTTCGGGGTGGAAGCCCCCGCGGTAATACCTACGTTATCAACGGATTCCAATTTTGTTAAATCCAAGTCTCCTAGTGTCTGTATATAGTAAGTATTTTCACATTCCATTTTACATATTTCAAATAACTTCTGTGTATTGGAACTGCTTTTTCCACCTATGACGATCATGGCATCGACATTTTTTGCAATGGCTCGTGCTTCCGTCTGACGCTCTTCTGTCGCATTACAGATAGTATTTAAAACAATTATATCATAACCTTTTTTTTGAATAATTTCAACCAGTTCTTGAAATTTCTTGTAGTTAAATGTCGTTTGTGATACGATACAAATTCTTTGATTTCCAGACAGAGTGAATTCCTTTGCCTTTTCTTTCGTCTGGACGACGGTAGCGTTTCCAAAGCACCAGCCTTTAATCCCTTCCACTTCTGGATGCTTATCATTCCCTATAATCAGAATATGTTCTCCCCTCTTGGAGTGTTCTTTTACGATGCGATGAATTTTCAAAACATAGGGACAGGTTGCATCCACAATCTTAAATCCCTTATTTTCCAAAAAATCATAGACATCTTTCGCGACTCCGTGGGAACGAATGATCACTGTTCCCTTTGGAAGATCCTGAAATGTTTCTAGATCCTCCACCACTTTTACTCCCCTTTTTTCCAGATCTTTCACCACTTCTTCGTTGTGGATAATCGGACCATATGTGTAAACAATGCCTTTTTGAGCCTCTTTGTAAACAGTATTTACAGCCCGTTTTACACCAAAACAAAAGCCGGCACTCTTTGCTAATCTAACGTCTTTCATCTTTTGCAGATATCCTTATCATTTTTTTGATTTCCCCTACTACTTCTTCGATACTCAGATGAGAAGAATCGATCAGCACGGCATCTTCTGCCTGTTTTAGAGGAGAGTTTTCACGGTGTATATCTTGATAGTCTCTTTTCTCAATATCCTCTTCAATCTGTTTTAAATCACAGTCCTGACCTTTTTCTCGCAATTCCTCATATCGCCTTTTTGCCCGCGTCTCTACGCTTGCTGTCAAATAGATTTTGATCTGGGCATTTGGCAACACGACTGTTCCGATGTCTCTCCCATCCATAACCACATTCTCTGTTTTTGCGAGTTGCTGTTGAAGTTCTACGAGTTTTGTGCGCACTTGTGAATAGCCGCTTGTCACAGAAGCCATATTGCCCACTTCCTCGTTCCGGATAGACCCATTTACGTTTTCCCCATTTAAGAATACCTGCTGTTCTCCATTTTCATAACGAATCGTAATGTCTACGCATTTACATGCTCTAGCGATCTCTTCCTCATTTTTATTGTCAATTTTATTTTTGATAAAATAAAGTGCCATAGCACGATACATCGCACCAGTATCTACATAAATAAAACCGAGCTCCTTCGCAAGTTCTTTAGCGATGGTACTTTTTCCCGCTCCGGCAGGTCCGTCGATTGCTATATTAAAACTCATTTTGTAATCTCCTTTTCTCTTCATGCTCTTTTTACAGTCGGGATCAAATCCCACTGTCAAGCTATGTAATGGAGCTTCCCGCGAGATATCCGGTAGACCACGCAATCTGTAAGTTAAAACCTCCGGTATAAGCATCGGTATCTAGAACTTCTCCGGCAAAATATAATCCTTTTACGAATTTTGATTCCATCGTTGAGGGATCGATTTCTTTCACATGAATTCCACCTCTAGTGATAATCGCTTCGTCAAAGTCCCGTAGTCCCGTCAATGTTATCGGAAAATGCTTGACTGTCTTTAACAAATTTTTTCGCTCCTCTTTTGTAATCTCATTTACCTTTTTTTCCGGCTGCATACCACTTTGCGAGATAACGACTGGTATCAACTTTGCAGGAAACAATTTTGCAATTGCATTTTTCAATTGTCTATTCTTATTTTCCTCAAAATCCCGCAGTATTCTCGCATCAACCTGTTCTTCTGTCAACGCTGGTTTTAAGTCAATTTCCATCTGTAATTCCCGTTTCTTTATCGCATCATTGATCACACTGCTCGCACTCAAAATCAAAGGTCCGCTGACTCCAAAATGAGTAAATAGCATTTCCCCAAATTCCTCGTACAAAACATTTTCTTGATCCTTGATTTTAACGGATACATTGCGCAGAGAAAGTCCCTGCAATTGCATGCAGTATTCTTCTTTTACAGTCATTGGAACCAGCGATGGAGAGAGTTCTTTGATCGTATGGCCGCATTCCTTTGCAAACTGATATCCATCTCCCGTGGAACCTGTCGATGGATAAGAGACACCTCCAGTCGCTATAATCACATGCTCTCCTGAATAGGTCTGCTCTTTTGTCTGTACGCCAAGGACTGTTCCGTTCTTTGTCAGAATTCTTTTTGCTCTCGTATGAAGGCAAATAGAAACGCCGAGTCGTTCCAATTCATTTTTTAGAGCGAGAATCACATCAGAGGCATGGTCCGATACGGGAAATACCCTATTTCCCCGTTCTATTTTTGTCGCCATTCCATGATTCTCAAAAAAGTCAATCACACGGAAATTGTCATAAGTATAAATGGCACTATATAAAAACTTTGAATTTCTCGGAATACAATCGAACAATTCCTGTATTGAACAGGCATTCGTCAGATTGCAACGCCCCTTTCCCGTGATATAAATCTTCTTTCCAAGTTTTTCATTTCGTTCCAAAATGGTGACTTGATGGCCGGCACTGGCCGCGGTAACTGCCGCAAACATCCCGGCTGCTCCTCCGCCTATTACGATTACTCTACTCATTCTCATCCCCTAATCTTGCATATCGCATTTTTAAAGAATCGTCCATCACATTGATTTCATCATTCTCATAGACCTGGTACTCATCCCAGATATCCTCGAGCATCTCCAAGGTCTGTACCACCTCTCCCTGTTTTTTCATGCAGAGTGCCACGATCAGGGAATTAATAACGGACAAAGGCGCTACAAGAGAATCGACAATGGAGGCCATATCACTTTTGGCGATCAAATTGCAGGACGAATAGAGATTCATCGGTGAATGGACACTGTCTGTCAGCGTAATTACTTTTGCACTGCGGTTATTTGCAAATTCCATGGCTTTTAACGTTCTCATAGAATATCTTGGAAAACTGATTCCGATGATTACATCTTCTCTGCTGATCCGCACCATCTGCTCAAACAATTCACTCGAACTGTTTGTCGAGAGCAAACGCACGTCCCCAAACATCATATTGAGATAAAATGCAAGAAAACTTGCAAGTGGTGCACAACTACGAATTCCCACAACATAAATCCTGCGTGCTTTTAAAATCGTCTCCACCGCCATCTCAAAAGCATCATCACTGATCATCTCCAACGTCTCTTTGATCCGCTCTGCATCCGATTGCAACACGGACTCTAATATTTTTGACTGGCTAATTCGCCCGTAAGTTACCTCCATTCTCTGAACAGAATTGAGTTTATTGCGAACCAATTCCTCTAACGCTCTTTGAAAATCTGGATATCCTTTATAACCGAGATGTGTGGCAAAACGAACGACTGTCGATTCGCTGACCCCGACAACCTGTCCAAGCTTTGCCGCCGTTAAAAAAACTGCTTTGTCATAGTGATCTGTGATATAGGATGCGAGAAGTTTTTGACCCTTGCTCAAATTACTGTACGCTCCATTAATCCGGCTACTTAAATCATTGCTATTTCCCATAAAAAACCGCCCATTTTATCATTCGACATAACCAAATATCCCGTTTTTTGCAGCGGAGTGCTTTCCTCATTGCTCGCAAAAACGATGAGAAACATGCTTCGCGAGTTTCTCACGTTCACGGGCAGCGCCAAATTAGAATGCAAGCATTCCAGCTTGGCTTATAC
>JAAVYC010000084.1 GCA_022790905.1 Lachnospiraceae bacterium
ATGGTCATAGATGTCAGCAAGAAATCTTTTTAGTGTGGATCCAGACACTGTGAATTGATATCCCTCCTCTTTGGAATAAGAGATATAGAAATCATTTTTGATAGAATCTTTGTTTTTATCCAAGATTTTTAAAAGCTGATATAACTCACTGTTTAACTTTTTATTTTTTTCCTCTTTATCAGAATAAGTTCCATTATCTTCTAGCACAACCGCATAGGCAAGTTCACTATACGCTAACAATTTGCCATTTCGGTCATAAATATTTCCTCGTGTACTGGCCAGATCTCTCGTCTTTTCTATTTTTAAACTATAATTATCCAGATACTTTTGACCATTGATGATCTGTAACTTTACCATTCTCTGAACTAAGATGAATGTGAGAACAAACATCATAATCGTCAAAATTAGAATTCTGGATTTCAATATATTTGCAAAAATTTCCTTTATTTTATCAAACAAACTTTGCCGCACTCCTTTTCTCAATTCTTTCTAGGCGCTGATTGATTTTTAAAATTATAAAATAAAGCGCTATCGTAATCACCAGAGTGTATACCATTTCCGGCACCATAAGATGTAACAAATAATAGATTAGATTTACTCTTCCTCTCGGCAAAAAAAGTAATAAATAAATCATAAAATTCAATACAAAATCACTTCCCAGTATTAAAACCATCGGAAGCTTGATATCGTCTGGATAAAAAATTTTCCGAAACATTCCATTGACATAACCGAGTACCAGATAAAGCAGCGAATAAAAACCGAAAATTTGTCCAAAAAAGATATCTAATAACAGTCCGCAGAGCAGACCGATATACATTCCCTCTTTTCTTCCACGCATAAATCCAAATGACGATACGACTACAATCAACAGATTTGGAGAAATAGATGCAAAAGACAGAGCCTTAAAAATCGTGCTCTGTAAAAGAAAACATATGGCAATGATTAAGATTACTGAAATTTTTCTTTTCATTTTGATTTCTCCGTATCTGATACGGCATCCGTCTTTTTGTCAAGTATCACAAGTACTTCCCGCAAATGTTCAAAGTCCGCTGCCAAAGTAATAGTGCCAGATTTCGTGATATTATTGGAATCCATTTTTGTCTCACTGATATAGCCAACTAAAATTCCCTGTAAAAATTTATCGCTGACATAAGAAGTGACTACCTGATCACCGCTTTTTACCTTGTTGTCCTCATCTTTTAGACTGTCAAACGGAATAGAGCGTTCCTCATTCATAGTCTTTAAATCACCATGAATAATACAATTGTCGGAAGTGGACAATACCATACCGCTCATTTTACTCGTATCATCAATAATAGAACGAACCTTGGCATAGTGAGGTCCCACGTCAATCACAATCCCGACAAGGCCCTTACCAGCGATCACATTCATATCCTTTTCAATTCCATCTTTACTGCCTTTATCAATCAAAAAAGTATGAAACCAGTTGCCGCTGTCTTTTCCAATCACATTTGCCGCAACCTTTTTATAATTCGGATATTTTTGATCTAGTTTATATAGCTCCCTTAAATCCTCTAACTCATATTGCTCTAGCTTGATGGCGTTTAATTCGTTAGATAAATCTTCTACCTGCTTTTTTAAATCCTCATTTTCATCCATAACAGACTCCAGAGTCTGAAACCGGTCAGATTTATTAGAAAAGAATGTCCCCACTGCATTGAGTCCTTTTTGCATCGGAACGAACACATAACTCGCTGCCGTATTGAGCGGTCCCGCAGAGGAACCCACCGAATACATAAAAACCATCACTGCGATACAGAGTCCACATAGACCCAAAAGTATATATTTAGCAGGAATTGAAAATTTTGTTTTTTTACGTCTCATAAATGCCTCTATTACATATTATATATTCTTGTTTTCATAGTAAAAGTCAGATGTCTGAATTTCTCATCGGAGACAATCTTGTTGAGTCCCTGTACCACTGTCTCTTCCGGGTTTTCACTGCAATTTACTCTGATTCCTGTAATCTGCGTAAATAATTCGTCTAGTCTATGTATCTTAGACCCGCCACCCGTAATATAAATACCGGAATAAATAATATCTTTTGCAAGTTCCGGTGGTGTCTTTTCTAAGATCATTTTAATCGAGTTACAGATAGAATTCAAATTATCTTTGATTGCCGTGTAAACCACTTCTGTGGAAATCTCTTTTTCAATCGGAAGTCCGCTGACCAAATCACGTCCGACAATTACCATGCTGTCCTCGTCTCCTGGCAAGCCATAACCGAGTCTTTCTTTTAAAGACATCGCTGTCTTTTGTCCAATC
Source organism: Lachnospiraceae bacterium (assembly GCA_022790905.1). GTDB lineage: Bacteria > Bacillota > Clostridia > Lachnospirales > Lachnospiraceae > Maccoyibacter. The sequence continues at coordinate 2,287 of JAAVYC010000084.1, forward strand.
ACCAGACTATAAGTGCGTTTTAAATGGGAAATAATGGATTCGTCAATGCGATTTCCACCAAAATGGAGCAAATCACTCAGCACCAAACCTCCTAGAGACATGACGGAAATCTCCGTCGTATCCGCTCCAATATCCACAACCATTACTCCTGTTGGCTGATTGACATCGATACCGAGTCCAACAGCATCGGCAAGTGGTTTTTCACAGAGCATCACACTCTTTGGCTTTGCTTTGCTCTTCGCAAAAATATCAAAAAATGCTTTTTTCTCCACCTCTGTGATATCTGTAGGCACGGCAACCACAAATTCTGCCCCGCGCACTTTTCCCTTGGCATATTTTTCCAAAAATTCAAAAATCATAGTCTGCATGTTGGCATAGTCCGCAATGACGCCATTGATGACCGGAAATGTCACTTGAATATTTTCTGGTGCCTTCTCATACATGGCATATGCCGCATCTCCATAGGCATACATCTGATTCTTATTTACGATTGCAATCGTATTTTTTTCATTCAAAACTTTTCCTGTCGCTTTGCAAAACACCTTTACGTTACAAGTTCCTAAATCAATTCCGAATGTATTGCTCATAGTATTCTCCCTTTTGACTATATCAGTCCGTTTTCTCTAAAGCTGTAATAGCTATTATCTCCAATAATAATGTGATCCGCCAACTGAATATTCATATACTGTCCACATTCGAGTACATGTTCCGTTACCATATGGTCATTCGCACTCGGCGACGGATCTCCGCTTGGATGATTGTGCAGCAGGATAAGATATGCCGCATTGTGTATGATTGCCGTATAAAAAATTTCCCTCGGCGAGACAATAGAACTGTTGATTGTTCCTACAGAAACAACCTCTTCCGCTATTAGTCTACCCTTATTTGTGAAAAGACTAACCATTAAAATTTCTTTTGTCTCATGTCTCATCTGTTCCATATAATATTCTGCTACAGTTTTGGCATCGTTTAAAATCACCTTTTCTTGGAGGGAAAGACGACTCATTCTCTTAGAAAGCTCCGCAATACATTTCAACTGCACTGCCTTCACCTTCCCGATTCCCGGAATATTCATCAATTCTTCTTTACTCAGATCATAGAGATTTAACAGGCCGTTTTCCTGCCTGTCTAAAATTTCCTGTGCAAGTTCTATAGAACGGATTCCATTCGTACCTGTTCTCAATATCACAGCGAGAAGTTCTGCATCCGATAAATACTCCGCACCTTTTCCATAACATTTTTCATAGGGTCTTTCTGTCTTTGGCAATTCCTTCACAGTCTTACGTTTTGTCATAAATTCCTTTCCACTCTCTCTGGCAGCAATTTATCTAAACGCACAAAACATGTCGGTTCTGGATATAGCGCTTGGTATTTAGCGCTTAACACTTAATTGGTGCCAAAAGCACCTTTGGCGTCACGCTTATACTATATATAGCGTAAGCAATGCAGCGCACCTTTTAATACCAACCAGCTAATCTTTACAAATATCCTGCAATTTCTACAGGCATTCCATAATTTTTTCAAATTCTTTTCCATACCAGAACACATATAAATAATATTATCACATCCTTGTTTTGTCCACAAGGTCTCGTTCATAAAGTTTTTGTAAAGACCAAATAATTCCAAGTTTTGCATGATACCAGGTTAAGCCTCCCTGAAAATAGACCGCATACGGTGGTTTGAGCGGTCCATCTGCACTCAGCTCAATAGACGAACCCTGCACAAAGGCTCCTGCCGCCATGATCACTTTTGCATCGTAGCCCGGCATATCCCAAGGCTCCGGTGTCACATAGGAATCGACCGGGGCAGCTCTTTGAATGCCCTCACAAAAGGCTATCAGACGTTCCGGTGTCCCTAAAGTGACTGCTTGGATAATATCGTGCCTCTTTTCTTCTGCATTTGGAATAACGTCAAACCCAAGTTTCTCATAGATATTCGCCGCAAAAATAGCGCCTTTTAAAGCTCCTGCCGTCACGGTAGGCGCCAAAAAGAGTCCCTGATAAAAGGACTGCATAATTCCAAGAGAAGCTCCTACTTCTTTTCCGAGTCCCGGAGAAGTCAGTCGATAAGCCGCATTTTCCACACATTTTCTTTTTCCCGCAATATAACCGCCAACAGGAGCAAGGCCGCCGCCTGGATTTTTGATTAATGAACCGACCACCATATCGGCGCCCGCCTCAACAGGCTCTCTCTCTTCTACAAATTCTCCATAACAGTTATCCACCATGCAGATCACATCTGGTTTGATCCCTTTTATAAATGTGATCAGTTCTTCAATTCTCTCCACCGAAAGTGTCGGTCTCGTCTGATATCCCTTGGAACGCTGAATTGTAACCAGTTTTGTTTTTTCACAGATCGCCTTTTTTATCTTCTCAAAATCAAACGAGCCGTCCTCAAAAAGATCCACCTGCCGGTATGTCACGCCATATTCTGCCAAAGACCCCTTGGAAGGCCGAATACCTATTACTTCCTCTAGGGTATCATAGGGTTTTCCCACAGGGGATAGTAATTCATCCCCCGGACGCAGATTTGACATCAGAGCAAGTGCTAACGCATGGGTTCCGCAGGTGATCTGTGGGCGCACGAGCGCATCTTCTGCCCGAAAGACATCGGCGTATACTTGTTCTAACGTATCGCGGCCCAAATCATTGTAGCCATAACCGCTCGATGCCTGAAAACACTCTGCGCTGACCCTATTTTTTTGCAATGCCGCGGTGACTTTTAATTGATTGTATTCCGCGATCGCATCGATTTCTTCAAATCGCTGTTTTAATTCTGTTTCAACAGTACGGGCAAATGTATAGACCTGCTCATCAATTCCCATATTGAGCAGATACTGCTGTTTTATTTTATCGTCTATTCTCATATAATCTTTCGCTCCATCAATTCTTTTTTTATCTGACCCAATATCTTTTCATGATCGTAAAAAAATTCCGATTTATCTATCCAAATAACGTCCCGCTCCCTTCGAAACCACGTCAATTGGCGCTTAGCAAAATGCCTGGTATCCCGTTTTAAGATATAGACTGCCTCCTCTAGGGTGCAATTCCCATTTAAATAATCCAAAATCTCTTTATATCCGAGTCCCTGCATAGAAACCATATCCCTTGTGTAGCCCATTTCTTTTAAATGTTTTACTTCCTCTATCAGTCCTTCTTCTAACATCTGATCCACCCGCGTATCGATTCGCTCATAGATTTTTGCACGATCATCGTTCAAAACAAGATACGCGTAGTTATAAGGACTCTCCTTTTTTCGCTCCGCCTCATTATGCTCTGAGATCCTCTTTCCAGTCTTTTCATAGAATTCCAAGGCTCTGATCAGACGCTTTCGGTTGTTGGGATGAATCGTCTCAGCAGATACTTTATCGACTTCTTTTAAGCGTCTGTGCAGATATTCATTTCCGTGTTCTTTCGCAAGCACTTCTAGCTCTTCGCGATAAGCCTTGTCCTCTTTTTGTTCGGTAAAATCAATGTCATATAGCAGTGCCTGAATATAAAATCCGGTTCCCCCGACAAGAATTGGGATCTGCCCGTTTGCGTAGATTTCTTCTAAATAGCGCTTCGCATATTCCTGGAATTTTACAACATGAAACTCTTCATCCGGCATAAATTCATCAATCAGGTAGTGAGGAATTCCCTGCATCTGTTCCACCTTGATTTTGGCGGAACCGATATCCATATAGCGGTAAACCTGCATAGAATCCGCCGAGATGATAGCGCCTCCGATCTCTTTCGCAAGCGCTATGGAAAGTTCTGATTTTCCGACTGCGGTGGGACCTGTGAGAGCGATCAGGGGTCTTTTTATTATATTCGTCATCTATATAATCCTCTTAAACTTCTTTTCTAGCTCATATTTTGTCATAGAAATAATGGTCGGTCTTCCGTGAGGGCATTGATAAGGATTTTCGCAGGATAATAGCTTATCCAACAATTTCTCAATCTCTGCTGATGAGAGATGTTGTTTTCCTTTGACCGCTGCCTTACAGGACATGGACGCAATTTTTTCTATTATGGCATCGCTTGTCCTTCGCCCCGTCTCATCTGAGAGTTCGTCTAACATTTCGATAAATAAATCTTTTGCACTGAGATTATAGAGGTTTCCAGGGACGGCACAGATCGCATACTCTTTGCCCCCAAAAGATTCTATCTCGTATCCAAGCTTTTGAAATTCCTCCCGATACTTTTTTAATAATTCCTCTTCTCTCATATTTAAACTGACCACAATGGGCGGCGATATCTGCTGGGAAGTGAAATCTTTTTTCTTAAAATCACGCATCAGCCGTTCAAACAACACTTTCTCGTGTGCGGCGTGCTGGTCGATGATAAAAAGTTTTTCCTCAAATTGAACCAGCCAATACGTGTCAAATACCTGACCGATTACGCGATGTCTTGCTCTCGCCTGCTGTTCTAAAAAAGGTTTCTCATAAATGGCCGTCTCTTTTAAAATGAGCTGATGATTCTGTTGTCCCTCTTCCTTTAAAGATGCAAGTCTTTTTTGTTCAAAGGGTTCCGGCCTGACATCTTTTTTAGGAGCAGGAACGGGAACCTCTGATCTTTGATTTTTGAATTCTCGTGAAACACCTTCTCCTTTTTTCTCTCTCCTATCATTTCCCCTGTTTGCCGGGGCAACAGATACCTCCGGGATAAGCTCTCCTTGGCTCAGCGCTTTTTGCACACTGCGGTTTAAAAAATCATAGACTTCCGATCCATTTGAAAAACGCAGTTCCATTTTCGCTGGATGGACGTTGATATCTAAGAGCGATCCGTCCATTTTCAGGTTTAAGGCTGCAAAGGGATATTGATGTTGCATAAGGTGAAGTTTATAGGCAGTCTCAATCGCTTTAGATACAATCTTGTCTTTGACATACCTTCCATTGACAAAATAGCTCTCAAAATTCCGATTTCCCCTTGAAATTACAGGTTTTCCAAGAAACCCGTCCAATTTCAAAAAGGCACATTCCTCATGGATTTCTATCAGATTCATGGCGATATCCCTCCCATAAATGCGATAGATCACTTCTTTTAGATCACCATTTCCGGACGTACTCAATTTCGGTTGATTATTGGAAATAAACTGAAAAGAGATCTCCGGTTTTGAGAGTGCTAACCGCTCCATAAAATCGTTGATATAACCCGCTTCTGTCTGAGGGGACTTTAAAAATTTTTGTCTCGCGGGCGTGTTATAAAAGAGATTGCGCACCAAAAATGTGGTACCGTTTGGCGCTCCGATCTCCTCAAATTTAATCTCTTTTGAACCCTCGATCACATAGCGGCTTGCTGTTAGCGCATCTCCCGTTTTCGTGATAAGCTCTACTTGCGAGACTGCCGCAATACTCGAGAGCGCCTCCCCGCGAAATCCCAAGGAAGAGATCGCTGCGAGATCTTCTACCGTCCGTATTTTACTCGTAGAATGACGGAGAAACGCCATCGGTACTTCCTCCCTTGAAATCCCACATCCGTTATCCGTAATACGGATAAATGAAATTCCGCCGTCCCTGATTTCTACAGTGATCGCCGTTGCCCCGGCATCAATGGCATTTTCTACTAGTTCTTTTACGATCGAAGAAGGACGCTCCACCACCTCGCCTGCAGCAATTTTATCAATTGTAGACTGCTCTAAGAAATGAATTTCTGGCATAACCTCTCCCTCCTACCAGCGATTTTTTAATTTATTCTGAAGCTCATACAATTTATTCAGTGCCTCGATCGGTGTCAGATTTCCGACATCAATCTCTTTTAATTCTGTTAGAATATCGTCGTCTTTTACGGTATCGAATAGGGAAATCTGCGCCAAGTCCACCTCATCTAGCCCCTCTTTTTTCTTTTTACCTGAACTCATCTTCTCTTTTGCGGTCCCAATCTGTTTCGCAAAATCCGCGATATCATGGCGGCTCAACTCTCCCGCGATTTCTTTCGCCCGCTCAATCACCGACTCTGGAACGCCCGCTAATTTTGCCACCTGAATCCCATAACTCTTATCCGCACCACCTTTTACGATCTTTCTAAGGAAAACAATCTCGTCTCCTTTTTCTTTGACAGCAATACAATAATTATTGACATTGTCAAGTTTGCCTTCCAATTCGGTCAGTTCATGATAATGCGTAGCAAATAGCGTCTTTGCCCCTAAAAGTTTTGGATTGCTGATATGTTCCACTACTGCCCAGGCAATGCTAAGCCCATCGAAAGTAGAAGTGCCGCGTCCAATCTCATCCAAAATCAAAAGACTATCCTTTGTGGCATTGCGCAAAATATTTGCCACCTCCGTCATCTCAACCATAAACGTACTCTGTCCAGAAGCCAGGTCATCGGAGGCGCCAACCCTTGTAAAAATCCGATCCACAATTCCAATATTCGCAGATTCTGCCGGAACAAAACAGCCGATCTGCGCCATAAGCACAATCAGGGCTGTCTGCCTCATGTAAGTGGATTTTCCTGCCATATTGGGTCCGGTGATCACCGCGATACGGTTCTTTTGATTGTCCAAATAAGTATCATTTGCGATAAACATATCATAGAGATCATCTTTTCCACAACCGGATGTCTGCCGCCCTTTATTTCAATATGCCCTGTTTTATTCAATTTAGGACGACAATAGCGATTCTGCTCTGATACGACTGCGAGAGATGCAAAAACATCGGTTTTTGCAATTGCCTTCGCCGTCTTTTGAATCCGAATGACATGTTCTGCGATCTGTTCTCTGATTTGTCGAAACATTTCATATTCCAGCTGTACAAGTTTATCTTCCGCACCCAAAATCATATCTTCTAACTCTTTTAACCGCGGCGTAATATAGCGCTCAGCATTCGTCAGCGTCTGCTTTCTCGTATAGTAATCCGGTACCAAATCCTTAAAAGAATTGGTCACTTCCAGATAATAGCCAAATACCTTATTATATTTAATCTTTAAATTTCGGATTCCTGTTTTTTCCCTCTCCTGTGTTTCTAATTCCACCAACCAGTCTTTTCCCTCGGTTTTTGCCAGACGCAGCGTATCAATCTCCTCATGATATCCATCTTTTAAAATTCCGCCCTCTTTTACGGCAATCGGGGGCTCTTCTTGAATCGATGCGTCGATAAGCCGGTATAAATCTTCTAGTGTGTCGAGATCCTGATACAGGTTCCGCATTTTTGCAGACTGAAAATCGGACAAAATCTGCCGAATATGCGGGAGCATCCCAATGGAATTTTTAAATGCGATCAGATCCCTTGGATTTGCCGTCTGATATGTAATTTTTGTCAAAAGACGCTCTAAATCATAGACAGGATTCAGATATTCCCGCACCTCTTCTCGCTCCATCACTCTCCCGCTCAGCTCTTCGATGGCGTCCAAACGCAGTTCTATTTCTTTTTTCTCTATCAAAGGCTGCTCTAAGAAAGAACGAAGTGTCCTAGCCCCCATCGCCGTCTTCGTCTTATCCAATACCCAGAGCAGGGAACCGCGCTTTGCCTTTTCCCGCATCGTCTCTGTCAATTCCAGGTTTCTTCTCGTAGAGCTGTCTAAAATCATAAATTTTCCGGTGACATAGGGATGAATGGAAGTCATATGATCTAGGGAGTTTTTCTGCGTCTCTAGAAGATATTTTAAAAGAGCTCCCGCAGACAGGATACCGCAGTCAAAATCGTTTAGTCCGATCCCCTCTAATGAATTGATGTGAAAATGTTCTTTGAGGGTATTTTCACACAGTGCATCGTCAAAATACCAGTGATCTAGGGAATAAAATACACTCTCCATGCGATATTTTAGATCCTCGATATCTAGTCCGCTCATAAACAATGCCTCGTTGCAGATAATTTCCGTCGGGGAAAACTTATAGATCTCGTCAATCAGCTTTCGCTCATTTTCCACTTCCGTTACCAAAAAATCTCCGGTAGTCACATCTGCCGTCGCAATCCCAAACCGATCTGCAAACACGATGCACATAATATAATTATTTTTTCCCTCTTCTAGCGCCTGCTCGTTGAGATTCGTTCCCGGCGTCACCACTCGAATCACTTCTCGCTTTACAATTCCTTTTGCCTGTTTTGG
>JAAVYC010000085.1 GCA_022790905.1 Lachnospiraceae bacterium
GCTGGCGGGAGTGAGCGTACGCACCCTGCAATATTATGATAAAATTGGATTGCTGAAACCGACGAAACATACAGAATCTGGGTATCGGCTGTATGACGATACAGCCTTGGAAATGTTGCAGCGGATTTTACTGTTTCGAGAATTGGAGTTTCCTTTAAAAGAAATCAAAAATATTTTGTCTAGTCCAGATTTTGATAAAAAGAAAGCATTAGAACAGCAAATCACATTGTTGACGATGAAAAAGGAACATCTGGAGAATTTGATCGACTTTGCCCGTGGAATACAATTGATAGGAGTAAAAACAATGGATTTTTCAGTATTTGATACAAAAAAAATAGATGAGTATGCCAGACAGGCAAAAGAGCAATGGGGAAAAACAGATGAATATAAAGAATTTGCAAAAAAATCTCAAAACAGAAGCCAGAAAGAAGAGTATGTGATCATGGAAGAATTTATGCAATTATTCAAAGATTTCGGCGATTTAAAAAATGATAAACCGGAATCTGTAAATGTTCAAAATCTTGTGAAGAAGTTACAGGATAATATCACGCAAAATTTTTATCATTGTTCAAAAGAGATTCTTTTCGAGCTTGGTCAGATGTATGCTGGCGGCGGAGAGTTTACAGCGAATATTGATCGCGCCGGCGGAGTGGGTACTGCAGAGTTCACAGCGAAAGCTATTCGGATTTATTGTGGTAAATGACGTCATAGAGTTCAGTGGTAGGAGATAAGTGTCAAAAGTTTGGAATGTTTTGGAGTATTACGGGATTACAGCAAGAATCATGAAAAAATAAAAAATGATCGGTGCTACAATGTTTTATCAAAGAGGAGGAAGCGACATGCAAGCTCAGACAATACAGATTGTTTCACAGGCTATCCGCTATATAGAAAGCCATCTGGATGATAAGCTGGAATTAGATACGGTCGCGTCTGCATTACACTATTCCAAATTCTATCTGCATCGGATTTTTGCGAAGACCGTTGGTCTGACGATCCACGGGTATGCAAGGAGGCGGCGACTCACAGAAGCGGCAAAACTTTTGACCTATTCTAAAAAATCAATGATAGAGATCGCTCTTGTCAGTGGGTATGAGAGTCAGCAGGCATTTACAGATATTTTCAAAGCGATGTATAAGACAACTCCTGCGGAATTTCGGGAAATGAAAGAATTTTATCCATTGCAGCTTGAAGTTCATCTAAAAGAGGGGCCTGCCATTATGGATGTCACAAAAGCTCATATACAACTTGCCACGCCCGTCGATGTAGAAGATTGGATGGAATTGGTAAGCCTTACAGTAGATGGATATCCATGTCTGAATAGAGAGGCATATATCACAAAATTGCATCAATATATTGCTGATCAAAGGGCTTTCATTCTACGGGACGAAGATGGGGCGGTCGGTGCGATGGGATGTTCACCCGATACGGGCAGCATAGATTTTTTGGCTGTCCATCCGCAGTATCGGAATCTTGGTGTTACGGAGCTGTTTCTAGATCGACTTGTGGATGAATTACCCTGCAAAAAAGAAATTAGTCTGACGACATACCGTGCAGGTGATAAAGCTGACACAGGTTATCGCGAAGAATATTATCGCCTGGGTTTTGTAGAAAGAGAATTGCTTGTGGAATATGGGTATCCGACGCAGCGTTTTGTGCTTCTTCCAAAAAGTAAGGAGGAAGTTCACCATGACCGAAACACAGAGGAACCCATTAGCGAAAAGTTTTAATGCCGTATCTCTGATCAGATTTGCTGTTCCGAGTATGGCTATGATGCTTTTTATGGGATTATACACCGCCATAGATACCATTTTTGTAGCTCGATTTATCAACACAGATGCATTGTCATCCATCAATATCATCTGTCCTGTTATCAATTTGATGGTTGGTCTGGGGACGATGCTTGCGGCGGGTGGCAGTGCGATGGTTGCAAAGAAGATGGGAAATGGAAAGTTGGAGGAAGCCCGAAGCAATTTCACATTAATTGTTGTGACGGGGGCGGTCGCTGGTCTGGCGATTACGGCGATGGGCTTTCTATTTTTGGATGAAATCGTCTGGGGATTGGGTGCAAGTGAAATCTTATTTCCGTATTGTAGAGATTATTTAAAAGTACAGCTTATGTTTGCAGTCCCGAATCTCATGCAAGTTTTATATCAGAATTTGTTTGTGACAGCGGGAAAACCGACATTGGGATTGCTTCTTTGTGTTTTAGCGGGAATTGCAAATATTATTTGTGATGATCTTTTTATCGTTTTGCTGCGAATGGGAATCAAGGGAGCTGCCCTTGGAACAGGGATTGGATATATGATTCCGACTCTTGCTGGTACAATCTTTTTTATGGTTGGAGGAAGTGAATTGCATTTCTGTAAGCCTAAAATGGATCATGTTGTTTTAGGTAAGAGCTGTTTTAATGGTGCGTCTGAAATGGTAAGTCAGTGTTCGACTGCAATAACCACATTTTTGTTTAATGTTACGATGATGAGATTGTTGGGTGAGGATGGTGTGGCTGCGATTACAGTTCTCATATATTCACAATTTTTGTTGACGACTCTCTATATTGGTTTTTCTATGGGAGTAGCTCCCATCATCAGTTATAATTATGGAAGCAGAAATATAAGACAGTTAAAAAAGATCGTTCGTATTGCTCTTTGCTTTATCATGGCGATTTCTGTTCTCTTATTTTTGTTTTCTCTATTTGGTGGAGATCGTATTGTTAAAACATTTGCACAGAACAATAAAAATGTTTTTGAGATTACCAAAACAGGATTTTCTATTTTTTCATTTAGTTTTTTGTTCTCCGGTTGCAATATTTTTGCTTCTGCTTTATTTACGGCATTATGTAACGGAAAGGTATCTGCAGCAATATCTTTTTTGCGGACATTTGGATTTATTACAGTGTTTCTTTTGGTATTGCCGAAATTTTTAGAGGTGACAGGTGTATGGTTGGCGATTCCGATTGCAGAATTGCTCACATTTCTGCTGACAATATATTGGATATTCAGATATCGAAGCTGTTGGATTCGCAATTAAGATCTCCACTCATAGATCCGCTGAGCTGAGGTTTGTGCAATATAATTGACATATGCCTCAAGGAACCGTATACTGATAACGTGAAAAGGAGAATGGGATATGGATTTTCAAAACTACTTTCCCGTGTGGAAGAAATTAAATACAATTCAGCAAAATCGCATTCTTGGCAGCCTGATTACGCGGCGGGTTGAGAAGGGAACTATCATTCACAACGGAAACATGGACTGCACAGGTCTGCTTTTGATCAAAAGTGGCCAACTCCGGGCGTACATTTTTTCTGATGAGGGACGAGAGATTACCATTTACCGTTTGTTTGATATGGATATGTGCCTGTTCTCTGCCTCCTGTATGATACGATCCATTCAGTTTGAGGTGACTATCGGAGCGGAAAAGGATACCGAATTGTTGGTCATTCCTGCGGAAATCTATAAAGATATTATGGAAGAATCTGCACCTGTGGCCAATTACACCAATGAGCTGATGGCATCCCGTTTCTCGGATGTCATGTGGTTGATCGAACAGATTATGTGGAAAAGTATGGACAAA
>JAAVYC010000086.1 GCA_022790905.1 Lachnospiraceae bacterium
ATCTACCGTTGTCGTTACAGTGTTTTTTAAATCATCGTCTACTTCTTCTGTCACATTTTTATTTGAAATTACTCCGTCAAAATATTTGTTACTCATGGATATGGTGCGATTTACCAAATTTCCAAGTGTGTTGGCAAGGTCAGAATTGATCCTCTCTACCATCAGCTCCCAGGAAATCACGCCATCATTTTCAAATGGCATCTCGTGAAGCACAAAATAGCGGACCGCATCTACACCAAAACAATTCACTAAATCATCCGCATAGAGAACATTTCCTTTCGATTTGCTCATCTTGCCATCACTTTGAATGAGCCACGGATGACCAAAAATCTGTTTCGGCAACGGCAAATCCAAGGCCATCAAGAATATCGGCCAATAAATCGTATGGAAACGAATGATATCTTTTCCGATCAGGTGTAAATCCGCCGGCCAATCTTTTGCAAACTGTTCTGTGGAATTGCCATCGCAGTCATAACCGATTCCTGTGATATAGTTCGTCAGCGCATCTAACCACACATAAGTCACATGTTTTGGATCAAAATCCACTGGGATTCCCCAGGAAAACGATGTTCTAGAAACACATAGATCCTGTAATCCCGGAAGCAGGAAATTGTTCATCATCTCGTTTTTGCGGGATACCGGCTGAATAAATTCCGGATGTGAATTGATATGTTCTATCAGACGATCCGCATATTTACTCATCTTAAAAAAGTAAGCTTCTTCTTTAGCTGGAATAACTTCCTGTCCGCAATCCGGACATTTTCCGTCTACCAACTGAGATTCCGTAAAGAAAGATTCACACGGCGTACAATAGAGTCCCTCGTAATGACCTTTATAGATATCACCTTTGTCGTATAATTTTTTAAAAATTTTCTGAACCTGCTTCTCATGATAATCGTCTGTGGTGCGAATAAATTTATCATAGGAAGTATTCATCAAATCCCAGATTTCTTTTACCTGTACAGATACCTTATCCACAAATTCTTTTGGGGAAATTCCCTCTTCTCGTGCTTTCAACTCAATTTTTTGTCCATGTTCATCCGTCCCTGTCTGGAAAAATACATCGTAACCCTCTAACCTTTTGTATCTCGCAATACTATCCGCAAGAACAATTTCATACGTGTTTCCGATATGCGGCTTTCCTGATGTATAGGCAATTGCCGTTGTCATATAATACTTTCCTTTATTCATCTTCTCTCTCCTTTCTGAGGGGACTGCACACTCTGCTACTCCGAGCGTCACCACATTAGTGGCATTTTCTGCTCATACGAGTGCACATATTATTTTTATTCTTATAAAAAGACACTTTCACACTTCAGTGTGACGGTTTTCCTACTAGAATAAAAAAACTCGTCTTCTTACAGAAGACGAGCCATTGATCCCGTGTTACCACTTCATTTTATCTGCATCTCACAATGCAAATCTCAGTAAGTGCCCTTCAGCACTCCTCGCTATAACGGGCGAACCCTTCACAACCTTACATCTCTGCTCGGCCATGCCGCTCCAAAGCCATCTTCCATTCATTTCCCTATTCTTCCTCTCAGCATGGTATTTCATCAAATCTTATACCCAGAAGACTCTCTGTAATAGTTCCCTGAACGTACTCTCTTTTTCATTGCGTTTTTCTATATTGTCGCAAGAATATCACACAACATTCTTTTTGTCAAGAATTTATATCTTCTTAATTTTCTCAACTCATTACCTGTAGCTCTATTTTTCTAATAATAATCTAGCTGTCTTTTCATCCGTATATAGGACATTTGCGAATCCGCCTTCTAACGCACCAATTACAGCATCGATCTTTTGTTCACCTACCGCGATGGCAATACTCCATTCCTTTTTCTTTAACTCCTCTAATTCTAATCCTACTACCCTCTCGTTCAAATTCTCATCTGCAATTTTTCCGTTGATATCAAAAAACCTGCAGGCAATATCTCCTACGGCTCCGGCTTTTTCCAACGCATGATAGTCTTCTCCTTCTAAATATCCCACTTCATACAGAATCGACTTCTTTGAAAAAGCACCAATACTAAAAATTGTAACCTGTGCAGCTTTCGCTAAATCCAAAACACCCTGCACATTAGAATCTTCTTTTAGGACAGTTGCGATCACTTTAGAATCTACAATTGCCGGCACCGGAAACATATACCCAACTCCATCTCCAGCTTGCGTCAATGCATCGACAATCTGGGAAGCCCCAGTCAAATTCGCAGACCTTGCAACTCCGCCATTCAATTGAACAACCTTAATATTCCTCGCATCGATGCGTTCTATCTCCTTTGCCAAACAATTCATGGTTCTCCCCCATGAAACTCCCACAACACTGTTATCCTTGACATAAGAATTCAGATTCTTTGCAAGTGCCCGACAGGTATCTCTTACAATCGCCTCTTCATCGTCTACCAAATTCAGATTGACAAATACCTCTTTTAAATGAAACAGCTTTTTCAGATCATCCTCTAAAGTCTTTGAGGACTCAGTCGGCGCATCTATTTTCACTTTTATATAGCCTAAGTCCATCGCTTTTTGCAACATCCTGCTAATTGTGGATTTTGACACACCTTCTTCTTTCGCAATTTCCAATTGGCCCATATGCAATTCATAATATTTTTTGGCAACTCTAATCATTTGGCGTGATTTCATTGCATCCATACGTTTCACCTTCTAACAATGCCAGAATCCACTGTTGAACATAGATTCAAATTTGTATTTCAAATCATATTACCGAGCTACATTCTATCAGATTGTATAAAATAATTCAATAATGTCCAGGCAAAAAGGATGTTACATTATTCCATGTAACATCCTTGTGACGTTTCTCTGTTATTTAGATTTCAATTATGCTTCTTCTTTTAACATTTGCACTGCAGAGCTAGTTCCGATTCTGTCGCATCCTTTTGCGAGGAACATTTCGAGATCCGCACGGTTCTTTACTCCTCCTGCTGCTTTCATTTTAACATTTGGACCAAGATGTTTTGCAAAGAGATCAATATCCTCAGCAGTCGCTCCACCTGTTCCAAAACCGGTAGATGTCTTGATATAATCAGCGCCTGCATTTGTTACACATTCACAGAGTTTTATCTTTTCTTCTTCTGTCAAATAACATGTCTCTATAATTACTTTTAAAACATGTTTTCCACAAGCATCTTTTAACGCTTTGATCTCTTTTTCTACTTTTTCAAAATCGCCATTTTTTACATCGCCGATATTAATTACCATATCCAACTCGTTACATCCTTTTGCAATGGCATCTTTTACTTCGTTCACTTTTACTTCTGTTGTATTGTAACCTAGAGGGAATCCAATCACCGTACAGATATTGATTTTTTCTCCATAGGTATTATGAATTCTTTCTATATAAGCAGGTGGAATACATACAGATGCTGTCTGATTCTCAATCGCTTCATCACATAATTTTTTGATATCTTCCCATGTACAAAATGCTTTTAACTGTGTGTGGTCAATATGGGATAAAATTTCTTGGTTTGTCATTTTGCTCTCCTTTATTTCTTACCTATCAACTATCTTTTTTTACTTTTATTCTTTCTCCATCATATCTGCAAGGTTTTGATAGAGTTCGATATATGTATTAAAGACTTTCTCATACTTTTTGTGATTGTCCATATTTGGCTGGATTACGACATCAGGATGTACCATTGCATTAGCTGCTTCTAAGAAATCTCCGCTGTAATGTCCGCTTGCCGCTGCAACTACATTACATCCAAGTACACCTGCCTGAAGCTCTTGATTTACAACAATCGGTTTACCTGTAACATCGGAGATAATCTGCATCCACAGACGGTTCTTTGTCACTCCGCCGCAGCCGATCAAGCTGTTAACCGGATATCCCTGATCCTCAAAGTTTTTGATGATATTTGCTGTTCCAAAAGCAACGGCCTCCAAAAGAGCACGATATAAATGTGCTTTTGTATGTGTGAGTTTTAGTCCATAATAAACGCCTTTTGCTCTTGCTGTCTTATAAGGTGTTCTGTTTCCCTGGAAAAAGTCAAGGGCTACTAATCCATCACAACCAATCGGAATCTGCTCTGCTTCACTGATGATCGTCTCATAGCTTGCACCTTGATAGAAGTTATTCTGGTACCAGTCAAGAACAGATGCTGCTGAAATCTGTCCACCTTCTAAAAGCCATAATTTATCGATTACTGCTCCATCATACGGTCCCCAGATTCCTTTGTATTCTCTCTTCTCCTCTGCTAGGCAAAGGTGAACAAAGCTAGTACCCATGATCACGCCAATCTTATTTGGTTCGATTACATTCAATCCAAACATCGCCATATGCGCATCGATGGCTCCCTGAACAACCAATAAATCTGGGTTCAGGTCAAATTCACGCGCGAATTCTTCTGTGATTTTTCCAAGAGGTACTCCGATTTTATCTACTCTGGTAACTAATTTGTCTTCATAATCCCCGAATCCGATCGCTTCCATAAAATCTCTCTGATATCCGCCCTCAGACTCTACATAATTCCATTTACATGTGGTCTGACATATAGAAGAACTCAGTACGCCGCACAATTTATAGTTCAAATAATCTAACTGTTCAATAATCTTATAACTCTTATCATAGATATCTCTCTGATTCTCTTTGATCCAAAGAACTTTTGGCAGCATCCATTCTGGAGAAACCGCATCTCCACAATATTTCAGAATCGGATGATTTGTTGCATTCATTCTGTCGGCCTGCTCTACGGCTCTAGTATCCATCCAAAGAATTGCCGGAGTCAGTGGATTAATGTCTTCATTTACCGGAATTACAGTAGAAGAAGTCGCACATACACAAGCTGTGATAATATTTTTACGCTGTTCTTCCGTAATTGTGCTCAGACAATCCCTCAATGCTTCTTTTAAGCCAACCCACCAATGTTCTGCATTCTGCTCAGCATATCCTGCAGCCGGATACTCTGTCGGATGTGGAACCTCTTTCATTGCAATAAATTCACCCTGCTCATCAGCAATTCCAACTCTGATTCCATGTGTTCCTGCGTCTACACCCATAAAATATTTCTTCATAATAAATTACCCCCTGTATTTTTTATTTTTCTTCCTGTCCATTTGGATAAAACATAATTTTACTAAAGAAAATTCCACCTTTTGCAATCTTTTCAAACATCTCTGGTGCCTCGTCCAGTGATAATCTGTGGCTGATGATATCTTTTGCCGTCATGCCATGTTTTTCATATAACTCCACTGCACCTGTCCAGTCGCTTCCAGGAAATGGTTTTGTGAAAGAATTCCAGGAACCTTTTAAACTAATCTGTCTTCTCATCAACTGATCCACTTCTTTTTCTGAAAGTTCTAATCCCTGATGAGAGATTCCAAGAAATACGACTCTGCCGAGTTTTGCCGCCGAAAGAATGGATGCTTTCTGACACACTGGAGCGCCTGAAAAATCGATGACAACATCTGCTCCGAATCCATCTGTCGCGTCCATAACCGCCTGTACCGGATCCTGATTCTTGGAATTAACAACGATATCTGCACCATTTTTCTTTGCCATCTCAAGCTTTTCTTCCCAGACATCCACTGCGATGATTTTGGAAGCACCTTTAATCTTCGCATATTGAATTGCGAAAAGTCCAATAGGACCTGCTCCATAGACACATACAGAATCTCCAGGCTTGAATTCCGCTCTCTCCATTCCGTGAAGTGCATTGGCACATGGATCTGTTGTTGCCGCATCTTCATAAGAAACCTTGTCATCTACTTTCAGCAGATTTCCCTCTTTGACTGCGATGTATTGTGCAAATGCTCCGTCACGACGGGATCCATAGTAATCGTAATCTTCACATAAAGAATATTGTCCCATCTGGCAATATTTACATTTGAAACATGGGATTAACGGCGGACATGTCACTTTATCTCCCACTTTAAATTTCGTTACATTTGCTCCAACCTCTGTGATCACTCCTCCAAATTC
Organism: Lachnospiraceae bacterium; assembly: GCA_022790905.1. Taxonomy (GTDB): domain Bacteria; phylum Bacillota; class Clostridia; order Lachnospirales; family Lachnospiraceae; genus Maccoyibacter. Next base: position 5,939 of record JAAVYC010000086.1, read on the forward strand.
ATGTCCTACAATGATTGGCGATACATGAGCCCCATATTGATTCACTCTCGGAATATCTGATCCACAGACTCCAACAGCCATTACCTTAATCAGACATTCATCTGCTTCATATCCCGGCACATCTACTTCTTCAACTCTCAAATCTCTCGGTGCATACATTCTCACCGCTTTCATGTGAATACCTCCTTGCTTTCATGTGAAATTATTCTCATCAATAAAAATTAGTTTCATATTGTGGATTCATAATAGCATTTTTATAGATATTTGTCAATATAAAACGAAATTATTTTCTTTTTATAGGATTAATTTCACAATATTCTCATTAAAAAAAGAATCTTTTCGTCTTATTCCATAGAAATAAACGACGAAAAGATTCTTTTTTATCACTTATATCTGTTCTCCAACAATCTTATAGTAAACTCTAGATGTCCGTAAAAATACTAACAAATAGATAAGGATGAACACTAAAATCGTACCCGCCATGCAGAGAACAAAAAGCGGTGTATTTTTCAGACCAAACAATTGTAATAATCTCTCAATCATCGGGAATGCTGCGGCAATATGAATGGCTGCCATGACAATCGGGAGCAGAAAAACAGTTCTCACCTGTGAACGGATCGTAGCTTTTACCTCTGTATTGCTCATTCCTACTTTTTCCATAATGGCAAAACGTTCCCGATCTTCATATCCTTCCGAAATCTGCTTATAAAAAATAATCAATACTGTAATCATTAAAAACATCATTCCGAGGAACAATCCTAAAAAAAAGAATCCTCCATACATGGCATGAAAGTTTTCTTTCCACTCCTGTCTGCATTCACTGTAAATACTGCCCGAAAATGAATTTTCTATCTGTGCCAGATGATTCTCTATATTTCTAAAGCATGCCTTTTTTTCCTCCTCTGTACCATCCAAATCAATGCGATAATACTGTGTGATCGGACTTGCGTCTTCCATATAGGCTTCTGCCTGTGTCTTATAAATGCGTTCTAAATCATCCATATCATTCACAATAATATAATGATAATTCTCCATGACATTCAACATACTTGTCGTATCATCGTTCTCTTTAAATATTTTAGACTCTTTGACATCATAAGCCTGATCATTTAAAAGAAGTTGCTCTTTCTGCTCCTCTTTTTTGATATTAATCAAACCTATTTCATTGTCTGCTAATTCTGGAAATTCTTCCTGGTATAATTCCCTGCAGTCTTCTCTCGTTATAACAGTAAAACCGACTAAATCAGACATTGTAACTTCCGATTGGAGTTTTTTCCTATCCATTATATATTTCTCATCCTGTTGCACCGTGGTAAAAGTCAATTCCGTGTAGGAAAGCTCGCCCCGAACCTTTCTTCCATTTTCTTTCACTGCACTTTCTACAACTGGTAAAATATTGTTATCCTCCACTACTTCCCCAGTATATCTCACAGATACCGTGATATCTGCCGGAAATCTCTCTTTTAGCATATCATTAATTCCTAAATACAGACATACTGTCGATGAGACCACTACCAGAACCATGGTAGAAAGAATACAGATATTAGATAGTCCGACTGCATTTTGTTTCATTCGATATAACATTCCCGATACAGCTGTAAAATGTCTTGTTTTATAGTAATAGCTTTTCTTTTTCCGAAGCATTTTTAAAAATGCAATGCTTCCGGCTGTAAATAAGAAATAGGTTCCGGCAATTACAAGAACAACTGCGACAAAAAATAAGGTCAGAGCCGAAATTGGATTTTCTGTTGTGATGGCGATAAAATATCCTGCTCCGAGAGAGATGACTCCCAATATGCTCATCAATATCTTTGTCTTAGGTTCTCTCTCTCCAGTATTTCCCCCACGCAATAATTCAATTGGATTGGATAATTTTAACTGCAATAAATCGTGAATTAAGGTTAAAAAATAGATTCCGAGGAATAGTAAAATAGATAATCTTATTCCCTTTCCTGATACATAAAAATCAATTCCTGCACTAAATCCCATTAATTTATACAACAACATACACATCAATTTATTAAAAACAATACCTGTAATCAGTCCTCCAGCGATCGCAATGACGGCCGTAAAACAGGTCTCTGCTGCGAGAATCTTAGAGATATGATATTTTTCCATTCCCAGTATATTATAAATTCCCAGCTCTTTTTTTCTTCTTTTGATGATAAAACTATTCGTATAAAACAGAAATACTACAGAAAAAATGCCGATTACACCCATTCCCAAATGAAGAATCATATCCACATCTCTGCTTCCTGGCATTTTTCCAATTCCCTCATTTTCAGCAAGTGCACACATAATATAGAACATTGCGATTGTGAGAATACCTGTCAAAAGATATGGAAAATAAAAACGTTTATTATTTTTTATATTGGTAAACGCAAGTTTTGTGTAAAGCCCTCTAGTCATTCTTCTCACCACCTGTCGTTAACATCGTCAATGTGTCAGAAATCTTTGCATATAACTCTTCATTTGTCATATTTCCACGATAAATCTGATGAAAGACTTCTCCATCTTTGATAAACAGCACTCTTTTTGCATGGCTTGCCGCTTTCGTGCTGTGAGTAACCATCAAAATTGTCTGACCTTCATCGTTGATTTTATTAAATAATTTCAATAAACTATCCGCCGCTTTAGAGTCCAGAGCACCCGTCGGCTCATCGGCAAGAATCAATTCCGGATTGTTAATCAGTGCTCTTGCAACTGCTGTACGCTGTTTTTCTCCTCCTGATACTTCATAAGGAAATTTTTCTAATAGTTCCCGAATACCCAATTTTGCAGCAATCGGCAGCACACGCCGTTCCATTTCAGGATACTGCACTCCTGATAAAACTAACGGAAGCAAAATATTATCTTTCAAAGAAAAATTGTCCAGCAGATTAAAATCCTGAAAAACAAATCCAAGGTTTTCTCTGCGAAATGCTGAGATTTCTTTTTCCCGGATTTCTACAATATTTTTTCCATTTAAGAGAACTTCTCCATTGGTTGGTTTATCAAGAGAAGCCAAAATATTTAAAAGTGTCGTCTTACCGGAACCGGATTCTCCCATAATTGCGGCATATTCCCCTTTCTCTACAGAAAAACTCAGATTCGAGAGCGCCTGCACCTGATTTCCCGCAAAACGCGTCGTGTAGATTTTTTTCAAATTATTTACTTCTAAAATTGCCATAACTTCCTCCTTACATTGCTTTTATAGATATATCTTGAAACCATAGTCAGTATAACAAAACAGGAAAATGCAAGCCATTTCTTTCGCTTACATTTTCCCGGGGAATCTTACAGTTTTGTAAGTTTTCATTTTTTATTCGTGAATTCGATCCTCTGTAATCAATCCGATCTTAACACGAGTTCCGACTCCAATCTCCGACTCAATCTCTATAGTATGAGATAATTTTTCTAAAATACGTTTGCACAGGTAGAGTCCGATTCCTGTAGAGCGCTTATCTGTGTGACCATTATAACCAGTATATCCCTTTTCGCAGGCCCTTGGGAGATCCTCGGCGCGGATCCCGATTCCTGTATCCTCGATGACAACCGTATTTTCACCTTCCATATAAATGGAAACTATACCTTTTTGCGTATACTTTAATGCATTAGAGAGAACTTGCTCTATCACAAACTCCAGCCATTTTTCATCCGTCACAATCTGTGTATCCAAAGACTTATAATTAAGACGTATTTTTTTACGGATAAAAATTTTTGCATATTTATGGACGGCTTCTCGAACGATAGTATCCAGACTATGTTTTTGGATGATAAAGTCTGTTGAGTCGGAATCTAACCTTGTATAGTGCAGCGCCATTTCAACATATTGTTCCACGCGAAACAATTCGCTTTCTATCTCCATATTCTGAGGTGTCTCCTCTTCCTGTAAGAGCAAACGTATTGCGGCAATCGGCGTCTTAATCTGATGCACCCACATCGTATAATATTCTGTCAGATCCTTTTTCCTATTTTCCAAACGATTGACTGCTTTTATCTTGTCTTCATGGACAAGTTGAAGCAATCTCTGATAATCTTCTTCTATCTGATCACTCGGGAGCTCCAATGCATCGACAGAAATCCGTATGACTTTTTGGACATCTATCAGTTGTTCATGCCTCCTGTAATAGATGATAAAATCGATGCCTCCTACCACAAATATAAAAAACAGACAAAGGATCCCTCCATATGCCCACTCTGAGTACGCAATTCCATTCAATTCTATAATAATGGTCATAGAGAAAAGATTGAGAAGTAAAATTCCGATCCATCTCAAATTTCTTTTCATATAATAAGTCAACAATTTCATCCCAAACGATATCCAATTCCTTTCTTTGTCATAATAAAATCCCTGAGTCCGAGAGTCTCTAATTTTTTCCGAAGACGATTCACGTTGACAGAAAGTGTATTTTCATCGACATAATCATCGCCCTCCCAGAGTTTTGTCATCAATACATCCCTCGATATCACTTTCTCCTTATTCTCCATTAATATCTGTAAGATACGAAATTCATTTTTTGTCAATTCTACTTTATGATCCTGATATGTTAAAGTGGTCTCTGTCAGATTCAGGATTGCTCCTCGATGCTCTAAAATCTGACTTTTTCCGGCAAAATCATAACTTCGGCGAAGCATGGCCTGAATTTTTACCGTGAGTACTTCCAGATCAAACGGTTTTGAGATAAAGTCATCTGCTCCCATGTTGACCGCCATCACAACATTCATATTGTCGGAAGCTGAAGAGAGAAAAATAATCGGAATTTTTGAGACTTTTCGGATTTCGCCACACCAATAATAACCGTTAAAAAATGGAAGTGTAATATCCATTAGGACAAGCTGAGGATCGAACGAAGCGAATTCTGCCATAACATTTGAAAAATCTTTTACGTCATATATTTCATAATCCCACGCACTCAGATGTTTTTTTATACTCTTTGCTATAATTTCATCGTCCTCTACAAGAAAAATTTTATACATTGATCTCTCCTTATCTCTGTCTCGACAATACCAATCCTGCAAGATCAGCAGCCCAATTTATCTGCATTTTCTTTTAACCATTGTTTTCGTTCCCTATAATCTGGACATGCGTCCTCGACTAATTTCCAAAAATTCTTGGAATGGTTCATCTCTTTTAAGTGGCAAAGCTCATGGATAATCACATACTCCATCACTTCCTGCGGTGCTAAAATCAAACGCCAGTTGAGATTGATATTTCCCTTATTGCTGCAACTTCCCCATCTGGTTTTCTGATCTTTAACATAAATTTTGTTTACGCTTACTCCCAATTGAGATTCATAATTGCGGACTGTTTCCGTAAATCGCAACCTTGCCCGTTTTCGATACTCAGAAATTTCCTGTTCTGTAAATGTTCTCTTGTTATTCTGGCGTTCTTTGCATTTTGCAATCCAATCCGCTCTTTTTTGTACTATTCTATCTATTTCTTTTTCGGAAACAAAATTAGGTGCTTTGATAAGAACCGTCCCGTCTTCTTTTATTTTAATTACAATGCTTTTTCGATTGCTTCTCTGTAATTGATATCCTTTTTTTATCATGTCTCTTCTATTAAGATTAAGAAGGAGTAAGGTCCCAACCACTCAGACTTTACTCCTTTCATTTCTATGATCTATATGTAATTTTGGTTATGCTATCTTACTTTTGATTTCTGCAAGTTCCTTTTCAAGAATCTGAACTCTTTCAACCAAATAATTTACTTTTACTTCGTAGGCAAGGTTCTTATCGGCTACTGGAATAGCCTGATTGAGTTTTTTCGTCAACTCAATGAAGTTTTCAGCGATTAATTGAATATTTTTATCTGTACCGTTTTCGAGATGTACATTGATACTCGCTATTTTCCTTTCCAAAATTTGTTCCAGGTTATCTGTCTTCTCCTCCAATCTTTGTTCCAGACCACCTGTTTTCTCATCTAATTTTTCTATTTTCTCTAAAATTAGACTGAGCTTTTCAGTATCTGTCATAATGTTCATACCTCCCCCTTCATTTGCCTACTTTTATTACAAATTAAATATAACATATGAAAAATATAGAGTCTATGGAATTATCAAAATTTCACATTTTATGGACATATATTTTTGTCATATCAGAATCCATCTTCCCGCCACACCTTTACAGCAATACTTTTTTCCACATATAATGCGCAAACATTTGGTGCTAAATCTTCACGATCATGAAAATCATTTTCTATAACACCAATGCCGCCTATTATGTCATTATTTTCGATTGCAGTATACCATTGTGGAACACTTTTCTCCTTTTTCAAACATTCATCTATACTTTCTTTATATGCTTCGATCGGTATCTTCCATTTAGAATGAAACCATTTTTCCGCTTTATCGGCTATTTCACTGTGTTCTCTAATTTTTAGAATCTTTATAGCAATTCCTCTACACATTTTATATCAATATCTTTATTACTTTTCTGTACAGTAATCGTGTATCATTTGAATTGCAATCTCTTTCGCCACAGAACTCGACACATTTTTATCTTCATTTTTTCCAAGGTATACACAAAAATATATTTTTCTTCCTTCATACTCCGCAAAACCAGTAAACCATGCATCGGCAAGTATTCCCTGTACTTTGCCCATTCCTGTTTTTCCATAGATATAAACATCTGTTTGACTTTCTTCTGTCACAAGCATTACCTTTTTCAATTCATCTTGTGCACTTTTTGAATAGACAGAATGCTCTCCAAAAATACGTTTCATCACTTCCACTTGCTCTTTTGGTGAAATCTTTAATGATGACTCAATCCAAAAGCCAGTCAAAGTACGGTTATTGTTATTAGTATTTAAATACCCCTCCCAATCGGAAATATCGCAATTACCATATTGAAGTTTGTTTAATTGTTCTTGTATCGTTTCCTTTCCTATCTCGTCTATAACTTCTCTAAAGTACCAGACACAGGATGTTTTAAAAGCTTCTTCAAAATTAATGTCACGATTCCATTGCTCATTCCAAAATATTTCACCACTCCATGTATGAACGGAATCATCTGGCTGAATCATTCCTTTTTCTAGAGCAATAAGTGATGAAACAATTTTAAATGTAGAACATGGTGAATTTTGTGTAAATGCAAGTTCTTTATTGTATATCATATGCTTTTTTTCGGAAACATCGTAAAAAACAGCCGCTCCATTTAAGTCATTAAAATACTTTGACCAATCTACTTCTACGATTTCTGGTTCCGATATGTCTTTTTTCACAGATGGTTTTATATCTGTTTTTGTATTAGATTCCTCCACCTTTTTATCTTGGGAACTCAAATTTTTTTTGCATCGTCTTTGGCCGCACAACCTCCTAAAATAAATAAACCTATGGATATACAAGATATCCATTTCACCAATAAAAACCTTTTTTTCATAAATAATTTCCTTTGAACTTAAATATCTATTTTTATTTTATATAGTATACTCTATTTTCTTTTCTTGCAGGAGCCATTGGATATTCCCCTTCAACAAAACCAAGTGCGCAGTGTCCAATTCCCTCATATTCTTCCTTAATGCCTAAAGATTTTAACAATTCTCTGCCCCATTCCGTCTCAAATTCTTCTTTTGCCCTATGAATCCAGCAACTTCCTATTCCTAATTCATGTGCAGCTAACATAAGATTTCCCATAACAAGGCTTCCATCATATACTCGATTAGCCCAATCCTTTTTTGCTAATACAATCAACATTGCCGGAGCACCGTAAAATGGATCAAATCCATCCTCCCAACCGCCTATTTCACAATTCATTTTGGCAATCTGATCGCGAAGCTCTCGATTCGTAATCTGGATAATAATAGCATTTTGATGACCTCTTGCACTTGCAGCATAAATACCAGCCTCAATAATTTTATCCAAAACTTCCTGTGGTATCATATCTGGTTTATATTTACGGATACTTCTTCTAGTTTTCATTTTATTTAACACATGGGTTAAACCAGATAGGGATAAAAATAGATATGTATCGGCAGGAGCATAGATTTTCTCCTGCCACGCCTATATTTAGGCGGTTTGACGTTTGGTACGCTGCATATATTCCCGTTCCATTTCCCGCATTTCCTCGTC
>JAAVYC010000087.1 GCA_022790905.1 Lachnospiraceae bacterium
GCAGAGTTAATGCTCTATTCCACAGAAAAATGTGTGAACAATGTGGAAGGTCTGGTAAATAGGGATGCCAAAGCTTTGAAATATCTGATGGAATCTCTTGTTTTGATCGGAATCGCTATGGCCTATGTCAAGAGTTCTAGACCAGGATCTGCAGCAGAACATTCGATGGCACACGTTATGGAGATGACAGCGCTGTTAGATGGACAGTACGGGGAATTGCATGGAACTTGTGTCGGTATGGCTACATGCGTTATCACCAGGTTGTATGACATGTTTATCAAAGAGCCAATTAACTATGAAAAGGCTGAGAAACACGCAGAAAAATTTGAGTTTGATGCCTGGGTGAAAGAGATGAAAAGAGTGTTCACTTCGGCAGCGGATCCGATTGTCGAGTTATATGACAAAGAAAAAAGAAATGATCCGGTGAATGTGAAAAAAAGGCTCGCGGCGATAAAAAAACATGAAAAAGAAGTAATGGATCTTATAAAAGAGACGGTGGAAAAGTCGAAAAGAGCAGAAAGGTGTATCAAAGCATTAAATGGCTGGACCAGTCCGGTTGAGTTCGGATTTGACAGAGAGCATATGAGGGATATCATGCTATATTCGAAAGAGCAGCGTGATAGGTATGCCGCACTCCAATTTTTGTATGAGGTAGGAGAATTAGAGGAACTGACAGAAAGATTGTTGGACCAGGATTATGGTCAGGAGGTGTAAGGAATTGAGATGTTCAAAAGAAGAGGCACTGAAAGATGTGAAGATGTTTGTCCTCGACATGGATGGAACTTTTTATCTGGATGACAGCTTGATCGATGGAGCCATGGATTTTGTCCATAAAGTAGAGGAAACAGGCAGAAAATTTATATTTTTTACTAATAATGCCTCTAGAATAGCCTCCTTTTATAAAGAAAAACTTGCTAGAATGGGACTTGAAATGGAAGAAAAAGATATTGTCACAGCGGGCGATGTGACGATTGAATATCTAAAGAGTTTTTATCCGGGAAAAAAAGTCTATTTAAATGGAACACCGCTTTTGGAGCAGAGTTTCTTGGATGCGGGAATTCAGCTTGTAAAAGAGGATCCGGATGTAGTAATTCAGAGTTTTGATAAGACTCTGACCTATGAAAAATTAGAACGGATTTGTAATTTTATCAGGGCAGGAGTTCCTTTTATAGCAACCCATCTGGATACAAACTGTCCGACAAAAGATGGATTTATTCCAGACTGTGGGGCAATGTGTGATTTGATCACTTCTTCTACAGGAGTCAGACCAAAATTTCTTGGAAAACCTTGTAAAGAAACATTGGATATGGTTTTAAAAATTACGGGATGTTCCAAAGATGAGATCGCTTTTGTAGGTGATCGAATTTATACAGATGTTGCCACAGGTGTGAGCAATGGAGCGAAAGGTTTTCTTGTTTTAACTGGTGAGGCAGATATGCAGACCGTTGCAGAATCGGATGTGGAACCAACTTGTATTTATGACTCTTTATATGAAATGTCGAAATACTTATAAATGGAAAGAACGATGAGAAACACGCTTCTTGAGTTTCTCACGTTCGCGGGCGGCGCCAAATTGGAATGCAAGCATTCCGGCTTGGCTTATGCTTTCCCTGTAAATAAAGTGGATGCCAAAATGGGCATCCCTTTTTTGTGAAAAAAGCATCTAATATCTGTAATATTATATTCAAAATATACTATAAAATGGAAGTAATAAAAGGTAAATCGAGCCAATTAGTTGAAAAAAGATATTGAAATAACTTTCAATATAGCAAAAGTTCACAAAATGCGAAATAATAATAAACAAGGATGCGAACCATTTATAAAATTTTTAATTTCTGGAACAAAGGAGAGATAAAAGATGTACGATGTTGTAATTATAGGGGCCGGAGTCACTGGTTGTGCAATTGCAAGAGAATTGTCCAGATACAAAGCAAATATTTGTGTTCTGGAGAAAGGTGACGACGTCTGCTCCGGAACTTCCAAGGCAAACAGCGGAGTCATCCATTCTGGTTTTGATTGTAAACCTGGATCTTTGATGGCAAAACTGAACGTGGAAGGAAATAAGCTCATGTGGAAATGGGCAAAAGATCTGGATTTTCCGGTAAAACAAAACGGCGCTCTTGTGGTATGCACACATGAGGAAGATATGCCAAACTTAGAAAGACTTTTAGATCAGGGCAAGAAAAATGGAGTAGAAGGCGTAAAGATTCTCTCTAGAGAAGAAGTTCTTGAGAGAGAGCCGAATTTGACGGATAAGACAATCGCGGCTCTGTGGGCTCCTACGGGTGGAGTTATCTGTCCTTTCAAATTTACGATCGCAATGGCTGAGAATGCCAATGTGAACGGCACTGAATTTAAACTTGAGACAGAAGTAGAAAAAGTTGTGAAAAAAGATGGACATTATCTCTTAGAGACAAACAAAGGACCGATTGAGACAAAATGTGTGATCAATGCAGCTGGTGTCTATGCAGATAAGTTCCATAATATGGTGAGTGAGAAGAAGATACATATTACGGCCAGAAAAGGTCAGTATTTGCTTTTAGATAAAGAACTTGGTGGATTGTTTAAGGCTTCTGTATTCCCAGTACCAGGTGTTATGGGAAAAGGTGTTTTGACAGCACCTACCATTCACGGCAACCTATATGTAGGACCGAGTGCCGATGATGTGGAGGACAAAGAAGCTACGTACACGACGCAGGAAATTCTTAGCATGCTTGTAGAAAAAGCAGGAGAAAGCCACTTAATTAAAGGCAGATTGCCGATGAATAAAGTAATCACATCTTTCTCAGGGCTCAGACCGCATGAAGACAATAAAGAATTTATTGTACAGGAAGTAGAAGATGCAGAGCATTTCTTTGATGCAGCAGGTATCGAGTCTCCTGGATTGACCAGCGCACCGGCAATTGGTGTCATGATGGCAGAGATGGTATCCGAAAAATATCATTTTGAGAAAAAAGATGATTTTGCTGAAACGAGAAAAGGTTTCATTGAATTTGACGCTCTCAGCAATGAGGAAAAAGCGGCATTGATCAAAGAGAGACCAGAATATGGCAGCATTGTGTGCCGTTGTGAGATGGTGACAGAGGGTCAGATTATCGATGCGATCAACAGACCTCTGGGAGCTACATCCATGGATGGAATCAAGCGCAGAACAAGAGCTGGAATGGGAAGATGTCAGGCAGGTTTCTGTACGCCGCGTACAATGGAGATTTTGGCGAGAGAACTTGGAAAAGATATGGAAGATATCACCAAAAAGGGAACTGGTTCCAACTTATTGGTAGGAAAACCAAAACACATATAATGCAAACCCATAGAGAGAGGAATGAGATCAGATGAAATCTTATGATATTGTAATCGTTGGCGGCGGTCCGGCTGGTCTTGCGGCGGCAGTGTCAGCCAAAGAGAGCGGAATAGACAATATATTAATTTTAGAACGTGATAAAGTGCTTGGTGGAATTTTAAATCAGTGTATTCACAATGGTTTTGGACTCCACACATTTAAAGAGGAATTGACAGGTCCTGAATATGCAGCTCGTTTTATGAAACAAGTATTCGATTTGGGAATTCCTTATAAATTGAACACGATGGTTATGGATATCTCGGAAGATAAAGTAGTAACTGCAATGAATAAGGAAGATGGATTATTCCAGATCCAGGCAAAAGCAGTGATTCTTGCGATGGGATGTAGAGAGAGACCGAGAGGTGCTTTAAACATTCCAGGTTATCGTCCGGCAGGTATCTATTCTGCAGGAACAGCGCAGAGATTGATTAACATAGAAGAATGTATGCCGGGAAAAGAAGTTGTCATCTTAGGTTCTGGAGATATCGGACTGATCATGGCAAGAAGAATGACATTAGAAGGAGCTAAAGTAAAAGCAGTAGCAGAGCTTATGCCATATTCCGGCGGATTAAAGAGAAATATTGTACAGTGCTTAGACGATTTTGATATTCCATTGAAATTAAGTCATACAGTCGTTGACATTAAGGGAGATAAGAGAGTAGAAGGCATAACAATTGCAGAAGTTGGCCCGGATCGTAAGCCAATCCCGGGAACAGAAGAACATATCCCATGTGATACGCTTCTCTTATCCGTAGGTTTGATTCCTGAAAATGAGCTCTCCAATAAAATGAATGTGGAGATCGAGAGAGTGACCAATGGACCGGCTGTAAATGAGAGCCTTGAGACGAATATTGAGGGTGTATTCGCTTGTGGAAATGTGCTTCACGTACATGACTTAGTAGATTATGTATCAGAAGAAGCGAAGACAGCCGGAGCAAATGCCGCAAAATATGTAAAAGGCGAGAGAAACGAAGGCAAAGCAGGCTCTGAGATCGCTTTGGTACCGACAGATGGCGTGCGTTATACCGTACCGAAAGTGATCCGTCCAGAATGTATGGAGGATAAATTGACAGTTCGTTTCCGTGTAGGAGATGTATATAAAAATTCTTATGTAAGTGTGTATTTCGGGGATGAAAGAGTACAGCATAAGAAAAAAGTAGTCATTGAGCCAGGACAGATGGAACAGGTTGTGCTCTCAAAAGAGCAGCTTTTATCCAATCCTGAATTGAAGAGTATTACTGTAAAAATTGAGAAGGAGTGATCAAAATGGAAAACAGAGAACTTACATGTATCGGATGTCCTCTCGGATGCCAAATTACAGTGATGATGGATCAGGGAGAGATCAAAGAAGTAACCGGAAATACCTGTCCTCGTGGTGAGGAGTACGCACGAAAAGAGGTTCTGGCACCTACGCGTATTGTGACGTCAACTGTACGTTTAGAAGGCGGCGATATTGCAGCGATTCCTGTAAAAACAAAACAGGATATTCCGAAGAGCAAGATTTTTGATGTTATGGACGAACTGAAAGATGTTGTAGTAAAAGTGCCGGTTCACATCGGGGATGTTGTATTAGAAGATGTAGCGGGAACGGGAGTACCGGTAATTGCAACAAAAGATGCGGAGTAAATAGCAATTTAATTTATGGGAGGTTTTATTCATGAAGGAGAAGAAATACGTAGTAGGTATTGACTGTGGAACGACAAGTAGCAAGACTGTTATCTTTGACTTAAAAGGTAATGCAATCGGACAGGGACAGAAATTAAATCCTCTGTATTATCCGAGCCAGGGTCGTGTAGAGTGTGATGGTCCAGCAATGATCGAGACACTTTACGACACCACAAAAGAGGCAATTGAGAGCAGCGGAATTGATCCAGAAGAAATTGCAGCTCTTAGTTGCTGTATGTTCCGTTGTACCGCAATCACTAGAGATAAAGACGGCGGTTTTACAACTCCAATTATCATCTGGCAGGATTTGCGCGGTGTTGAGATGGAAGGAGAGATGGAAGAACAGCTGAAAGCTGCAGGTATCTCCAAAGAGGAACTTTATGACAGATGTGGTATGCCGTTGGCTGGAACTTATCCATTGGCAAAATTATTGTGGGTAAAGAAATATCAACCAGAAGCTTATGAGAATTGTACAAGAATCCATACTATGATGGGTCTTATGACTAAAGCGTATGGTGCAGATGATTATTATGATGATCTCAACGATACACCATGGCTTCAGATGAATGGCGAAGATTTCTATTATGATGAGAAATTAGTAAAAGCATTCGGTCTGGATATGGAAAAATTAGCTCCGCTTGCAAAGACTGGAGAAATCGTTGGTAAGGTAACACCAGAAGTAGCTGAGAGAACAGGACTCGCTGTGGGAACACCAATCGTTATCGGTACTGGTGACCAGCAGACAGCTTGCCTCGGTGTAGGATGTACAAAAGAAGGTATCGGATATGCATGTGGTGGAACAGCAGGAATCACAGCAGGAAAATCCATGAATATTTTACGTGATCCAGATAGAAAATGTTACGTATTGGGAACTCCGGACGGCGCATATGTTATGGAAGGTCAGTCCAACGCAGCTGCAAGTGCATTCAAATGGTTCAAAGATACGATTGCACGTGTAGAGGATTCCGCAGCAAAACATGTTCATTTGAATCCATATGATATCCTGACGAATTCATCAACATTCTCAAAACCAGGTGCAAACGGTGTATTCTATCTGCCATATATGCAGGGCGCTAATGTTCCGAATTACGATTTGAATGCACGTGGTACATATATAGGTATGACATTGGCTACAGCTAGAGAAGACTTAATCCGTGCTACCATGGAAGGTATCGTATTTGACTTAAAAGACATGTTATTAGCTATGTTGGATGCAAACGTACCTGAGTTCGATACAGTACGTATCACAGGTGGAATCGCAGTTTCAGACGTATGGAACCAGATTCAGGCTGATATCTATAACTGGAATGTAGAGACAGTAGAAGTTAGCGAGGCAACAGCTCTTGGATGTGCAATCGTTGCTTCCGTAGGTGCAGGACTCTACAAAGACTTCCAGGAAGCAGTAGATAACATGGTACGCGTGACCAAGAGATATACTCCGAATCCAAAGAACGTAGAAGTATACAAAGATGCATATGAAGTATGGAGAACAATCTTTAAAGATTTGCATCAGAATACAAACAAGATGATCGCAGATTTCCAGGAGAAATACAGAGATCTGTAAGATTAGCCTATATAAAAAACCCAAAATAGAAAAAAGGCTGTTGCAAATTTTGCGACAGCCCTTTTCTATTTAAAAATTTGTTTTTGATAATCAAATATCCCGCAGCAAACTGACAGAATATGAAATTTGTTATATGCAGCAGAATGACGGGGTATTTTATCCTCTCGGCATTCGCCAAATTTCCATGCAGGTATGGGTACTTGTCTCATTGCTCGCGAAAATAGATAAGGCGATTTCCTTTAATAGTATCTTGAATAGAAGCAGCAATCCATGCAATTGCCTGCTCTACATCGTGGTTTTCGAAATAGTGACAGAGTTTATCATTATTTTTGTAGAGTTCTTCTATCCCGTAAAGCTTACAAAAACGTTCCCAGAGAGAGATAACGGGAACTTTAAAGGAAGAAAAGATAAGAGGGATCAGAGTGTTACCAGACAGGAAAGCGAGTTCGTGCTGGAACTGAAAGGCGAGTTCTGAGGCATTTGTAATTGAGGAAGTAGTTTTGATTTCTTCCGTAAATCCACGCATACGATGAATTTCTTCATTGGAAGCGCGCGGCAGCCAGAGTTGGATAGCAAGAGTATCTAAGGCGATACGCAGTTCTAAAATAGAGCGAATCTCCGCCTCACGCAAAATACCGCCATTGTAATTCATAATAGATCTTAAGGTATCCATTGTGCCGTTCCTGCGATAGTCGGCGACGAAAGTCCCCACACGGGGTTTTATAATCAAAAAACCTTTGCGTGCAAGTTCTGTGATTCCAGAGTTGACAACAGCGCGGCTTACTTGCATCGAATCGGCAAGGTTTCGTTCCGAGGGAAGTTTCTCTCCAATTTCTAATTTTCCAGATAATATCAAAGTTTCCAGTTCCTGTACAAATAGTTCTTTTAATGAGGGTGCATTTAATTTTGTAAATTCCATGTGTATTATCCACTCCTTTAAAGTGATTTTGGTATAACCACATACCACATTATCATTATATTGTAATATTTGTAAAAAATCAAGAAAGTTATCTGTAGATAACAGAGAAAATGCCAATTATCAGAGAGATGTTCTTGACGTATCTCTATTTGACATGCTAAAATTTTTACAAAACTAAAAATTGTTATTCTGGTATAACCAGAAGAGAAATCAGGATTTATACAGCAGAGTCAGAAGGAGGGACTGAATGGAGAAATTCCGTGTATTAGAGATAAAAAAAAGCGTTTTTGAGGACAATGATCGCGAAGCAGATACTATGAGAAGGGAATTAAAAAAGCAAAAGACTTTTTTGCTGAATTTGATGTCATCTCCGGGGTCAGGAAAGACGACGACTTTGCAGCGGACGATCGACGTATTGAAAAATGAGATGAGAATAGGTGTTATGGAAGCAGATATTGATTCGGATGTAGATGCGGATATCATTTCTAAGACCGGTGTGAAAGTGATTCAACTTCACACTGGAGGAATGTGCCATTTGGATTCCGGGATGGCAAAGCAGGGGATGGAAGCATTGGGGTGTAAAGATTTAGATTTAGCGATTCTAGAGAACGTTGGAAATTTGGTTTGTCCGGCGGAATTTGATACGGGAGCATCGAAAAATGCCATGATTTTGAGCGTACCGGAAGGTGACGATAAACCTTTAAAATATCCGTTAATGTTTCGGATTGTAGATGTGCTACTGATCAATAAAATAGATGTGATAGAATATTTTGAATTTGATCTAAAAGCCTGTGAAGAAAGGGTAAAAAAGTTAAATCCAAATGTGACGATAATTCCAATTTCGGCAAAAACCGGAGAGGGAATTGACAGATGGGCAGACTGGCTTCGCGCTGAAGTAAAACAGTGGAACGAAATATAGTTGGGGAAAAGGAGAGAAAAAATGGCGAAAGAGAGAGAGCTGATTTTAAAACTTGGTCAAAAGATTACCGACCGAATCGGTCATAAAGTAACGGTAGAAGATCCAGAATATTGGGGATTGGCAAGTGTTGTGACAGATGAGATGGCGGAGGTTGCCCTATCCATGAAAGTCCGTGTGCCAGTTACAGCAGAGCAGATTGCGAAGAATTGTGGAAAGAGCCTTAAGAAGACAGAGGAATTGTTGAAAGAGATGAGTGTGATCGGTTTGATCGAGTACAACTGGGAGAATCCAAGGCATGAAAAACAATATATACTCCCAATGTTTGTACCGGGATGTGCGGAATTCATGGTCATGAATAAAGCGCAGGTAGAAGAACACACAGAGATCGCAGATTTTTTTGAGCAAATGTCAAGACTTCCGCTTGAGAAAGTCACTCCAATGGTGCCTCCGGGGGGAGCAGGAATTGGTATGCATGTTATTCCGGTGGAAAAGGCAATACCGACCGAACAGAAATCGGCGAGCGTAGAACATATCTCTCATTGGCTAAAAAAATATAAAGATAAATATGCAGTTGGTCTCTGTTCCTGCCGTTTGCAGCAGCGTATTAGAGGCGAGGGAACGGGAGATATCGAAGGAGAACTTTGCATAGGCGTCGGCGATATGGCAGATTATCTGGTGGAGACAAATAAGGGTCGCTATATTGATTACGATGAAGTGATAGAAATCTTAGAGCGTTCCGAAAAAAACGGGTTTGTGCATCAGATTACCAATATTGACGGTCAGGATAAGATTTTTGCAATCTGTAACTGTGCGGCTGGAGTATGCAATGCACTCCGTACGTCTCAGTTGTTTAATACACCGAACATGTCCCGTTCTGCGTATCGGGCGAGCGTGGATCCACAGAATTGTGTGGCGTGTGGACGCTGTGTGGAAGTTTGCCCGGCAGGCGCGGCAAAGCTTGGTCAAAAGCTCTGCACGAAAAATGGAGCGATCGAGTATCCACAGCAGGAACTTCCAGATACCGTAAAATGGGGACCGGAAAAATGGGATCCGAATTACCGAGACAATAATAAGATCAACTGTTATGATACCGGTACAGCTCCGTGTAAGACGGCCTGTCCGGCGCATCTTCCGGTACAGGGATATGTAAAAATGGCGGCGCAGGGCAGGTATCTGGATGCACTGAAATTAATCAAACATGAAAATCCATTTCCAGCAGTCTGCGGTGCTATCTGTAATAGGCGCTGTGAAGACGCATGTACGCGCGGAACGATTGACGAGGCAGTTGCCATTGATGAGATTAAAAAATTTATTGCGGAGCAAGAATTAAATAGTGAACAGCGATATATTCCAAAGACAGAAAACCACGAGGGAAAACAGTTCGAGGAAAAGATGGCAGTGATTGGGGCAGGCCCGTCCGGAATGTCAGCAACGTATTATCTGAGAACAAAAGGATACCCTGTGACGATATTTGAAAAAGAGAGCAGACCTGGTGGAATGTTATTAAATGGGATCCCGTCTTTTCGTCTGGAAAAAAGCGTGATTGAAGCGGAGATTGATGTGTTGCGAGAAATGGGTGTGGAGTTCCGTTGTGGCATAGAAGTCGGAAAAGATGTGACGATTCAACAGCTCCGTGATGAAGGATACCAGGCCTTTTATCTGGCAATCGGTGCCCAGGGAGGACGTAAGACTGGAGTTCCGGGTGAAGATGCAGAAAGTGTGATGACCGGAGTGGAGTTCTTGAGAAAAGCCAATATTGCCGAGGACGAACGGGCACTTTCCGGTGACACTGTGGTGATCGGAGGAGGAAATGTGGCAATCGACGTCTCGAGGACAGCGCTTCGCTCTGGATCCGACAAAGTATTGCAATTTTGTCTGGAATCCCGCGAGATTATGCCGGCAGCCGCGGATGAGATCAAGGAGGCAGAAGAAGAGGGAATTGAGATTCGAAATGGCTGGGGACCAAAAGAAATCGTGACGGAAAACGACCAGGTCAAAGCTGTTGTATTCAAGAAATGCACGTCTGTTTTTGATGAAGATGGGAAATTCAATCCTCAGTATGATGAGCAGGAGCTTTTCACGGTGGAATGTAAAAATGTGATTGTTTCCATTGGACAGTCCATCGAGTGGGGAGATTTGTTGGAAAATACAAAGGTAGAGCGAAATAAAAATAATACAGCAGTCGCAGATTCTTTCACATTACAGACAGGTGAGCCGGATATTTTTGTCGGCGGGGACGTCTATACGGGTCCTAAATTTGCCATTGATGCGATTGCGGCCGGAAAAGAAGCATGTGAGAGTATGCATCGCTTTGTACATAAAGGACACAGCCTGACGCTTGGACGCGACAGACGTCAATTTATCGAACTCGATAAAGATGAGATTGAAATCGAGACATTTGACAATGCAAAACGTCAGATTCCAGGCAAAAAATCAGGTGTTTCCAGAGAAACTTTCAGGGATCTGCGAAGTGCGTTTACAGAAGAACAGGTTCAGGCAGAAGCGGCTCGCTGCTTAGGGTGTGGTGCTACAATTGTGGATCCAAATAAATGTATCGGCTGTGGTCTTTGTACTGTGCAATGTGAGTTTGATGCTATTCATTTAAGTCGTGATCTTCCGGCGGCGAGTAATATGTGGAAAGCGGAAGATAAACTCAAAGCGATTTTGCCGTATGCCGCGAAGCGCAAGATTAAAATTACATTCAGTAAAAATAAATAAAACAGTTTTATAATGTTGATACGATTTGTGCAGTGATTTGTCCGAAACGATCCTATTTAGAGCAGGATAAATAACTGCCTGTCGTACCGAATTGGAGTATCGTATGCACGAATTGGGAATTTTAGTTTACATGACAAAGACATTGAAATCTCTTGCAGAGGAGAATCGGTTGCAAAAGTGGGAAGTTGGGAATTCAAAGTCATTCTAC
>JAAVYC010000088.1 GCA_022790905.1 Lachnospiraceae bacterium
ATACTCGTATCCCCATACCAGATTCAGCAAATTCTCCCGGCTATACACCTTGTTGGGATTTGTCACAAGTAACTCGAGCAAATCAAATTCTTTTGCCGTGACATTGACCTCTTTTCCAGATATAAAAAGCCGCCTGCTCTCACAATCTAGTCTCAAATCTCCATTTTCTATCATTTTGGAGTTTTCTTCCTTGGGTTTTACATTTCCCATTCTTCGCATAATCGCTTTAATTCTCGCTTTTACTTCCAAAATATTAAATGGTTTGGTGATATAATCGTCCGCACCGTACTCCAAACCCAGGATTTTATCCATATCGTCGCCTTTTGCTGTCAACATGACAATCGGCACATTAGAAAATTCCCGGATCTGCTGACAAACCTCAAATCCATCCATCTTTGGCAGCATAATATCCAAAAGAATCATATCATAGGAATTTTTTTTCGCCATCTCAAAAGCTTCTTCCCCATCATAGGCACAATCCACTTCCATTCCATCCTGTTCCAAACTGAACCGGATTCCTTTTACTATTAATTTTTCGTCATCGACAACAAGAACTTTTTTTGCCATTTCTACACCTCAGTCTACTGTAATACTGTCTTTGATCTTACGATATGTCCCCTCTTTGATCCCACTGATTTTCATCAATTCCTCAACTGACTGGAATCTACCATGTTCCTCTCGATAGGCGATGATTGCTTCCGCCTTAGACGCTCCAATTCCTGGAAGACTCGTTAACTTCTGTACGTCCGCAGTATTAATGTTGATTCTCCCATCCTCTGATTCCGCCTCTTGACTCTTCTGCATCTCTTGTTCTTCCAATGTCAAGACACGAACCATCTGCCCGTCACTTAATTTTTCCGCCTGATTGAGACTCTCTGCCGCCGCTGTTTCCTTCAGACCACCTGCCGCCTTTATCGCATCACAAATTCGCTCCTCTTTTCCTAGCTCATAAACCCCAGGCTTTTCTACAGCGCCGCAGACATAGACAAAAATTTTTTCTGTTTGAACCTTTTTTTTGACATCCCCAGACGACTCTTTCTCCTCGGAAATTATTTCCTTTTTCTCTTCTAAGTATACTTCCTGCCCTTTTTTGCATCCTGTTCCAAAAAACAGCACACATAGAAAAAGCGCGGAAATAAAAGATCTATTCCATTTCTTTTTCATTTCGGTCTATCCTTTCAACTTGAAAAGGATTCCGATATGCCTGCTGTTTTTATTTTAACGAAATTTTAAATTTATTACAAGAGTATTTCCAACTTTTTATCTTTTCATTCTGCGATAGCGCTTTATTCATAACCACCCTTTTTCATTTTTTCAAACAGATAATCTTCATAAATTTCCCGAAAATGTGCTCGTTCCGCTCGTTTTACCGGAATTGCAATCTCATCTGACATACAAAAAAAACCGTTTTTCATCCCCGTCACCCGATCCATATTCACGAGAAAACTCCGATGACAGCGCAAAAAGCGCGGATCATCTAACATCTGTTCCAATCGGCTCAACCGAATATAGGAACGAAGTTCTTCTGAAACCAGATGAATCTGACACACTTTATCTCTAGACTCCACCCAGCAGAGTTCGGAAAATAGAATACGGCGCTTTTTTCGATTTACCGTCAACTCGATATAGCGCGGTATCCCCCCAACCTGCCGCAGGCATCGCTCCAAAGCTTCATAGACCTCCCCTTTTGTATAAGGTTTCAAAAGATAATGCTGCGCACCTACTGAAAATCCTTCCTTAAAATAATCTCTACTAGATGTTACAAATACAATTCCCGCTGTTTTATCTTGTACACGCAAATGTTGCGCTACTTTTATCCCACTGATCCCCGACTGCCAGTCATCCTCAAAATAGATTTGAACAGGTTTTTGCCCGGCAGCTTCCACCAGTGTTTCGCCATTTTCATAGGCAAATACTTCCGCTGATAGACTCTGCAGGGCAAATTCTTCTTCCAGGTATGCAATTAATCTCTGCTGTTCTGTCTTGTCATCTTCACAAATTGCAATGCGCATTTTACCTCTCCTCTTTCGACAAAATCACTTATTCTGTCCATTAAATATACAAAAAAGTACCAGTCAAAGCAATAGAATCGGCAAAATTTACGAAAAAAGTCTCAATTTTATTTCCATTTAAAAACTAAAATTCCGGCAATTGCCAATGCCATACCAACGACTTTTGACCATGCAAAAGGCTGTTTTTCCACTCCAAAAATGCCAAACAATTCAATCAAATAGGCAACAAGAAGCTGTGCTGTGACAATCAACATAACAGCTCTAGCCGGACCGAGAGCTTCCATACTTTTCACCACAGTGATCGTGATAAATGCTCCGATGGCTCCTCCTAAAAGCATATATTTGGGCTCTACATTTTTTAATTCCATAAAACTGCTGCGATCTGTCACTCCCCATGCCAGCAGACAGACAATCAGTGCTGTAAGCTGTACAAACGCTCCCGCAACCCAGATACTTGTTCTATCCGTCACTTCTGTGTTAAAGACTCCCTGAATGCTCATCAATGCCCCGGAAAGCAGAGCAATAAAAATTCCAACCATAATTCCTCCTAAAGACTTATTTCTTTTTTAGTATGAACTTTGACTGAAATTTTTATTCTCGCGAAACAACAAGCAAAGTAGCCATGCTTACTGTTGAATTTTTGGCTCTGGTCTATGACTCGAACGTCAACTCTTCTAACGCTTCTTTTAATTTTACTATCATTTCGTCCACATGTTCTTTTTCAATGACAAGAGGCGGCACAAAACGAAGGACATCGCTTCCCGCTGAAATGATCAATAGACCTTTTTCCAATGCCTTGGCCGTAATTGTTCCAACCGTTTTTTTTGTGACAACCCCCTGGATCAGACCAACACCGCGCCGCGCTGTAAGAAATTCATATTCTTTTACCAGCGCATCCAATTTTTGCTCCAAATAGGAGGAAACCTCTCTTACATGTGAGAGCAGATCCATTTCCTGATAAATATCTAAAACCGCAGAAACTGCTGCCCCAACCAAAGGATTTCCACCATAAGTAGTACCATGATCTCCCGGTTCTAACGATTTTTTTGCCACTCTTTCGGCCATTAAAAACGCACCGACTGGAACACCACAACCCAAAGCTTTCGCACTGGTCATAAGGTCCGGTTTCACACCATATTTTTGCCACGCAAACATCTCTCCGGTCCGTCCCATTCCGCACTGTATTTCATCCAAGATCAGTAAAATACCCCGTTCTTTGCAAAGCTTTTTGATCCCTTTCATGAACTCTACTGTCGCGGGATAGATTCCACCCTCTCCCTGTACCACTTCAAAGAGAATCGCACAGGTCTTATCTGTGATTTCTCTTTCTACACTCTTCAAATCATTAAAGTCCGCAAAACGAACTCCGCCAGGCAGCGGCTCAAATGCTTCTCTATAATGCTTATTTCCCGTTACGGAAAGAGCGCCGAGCGTTCTGCCATGAAAAGAGTGATTCATAGCAATAATCTCATGATCCGTATGCCCATCTCTCAGATAAGCATATTTTTTTACAGCTTTTATTGCGCCCTCGATCGCCTCCGCTCCGCTGTTTGTAAAAAAAACACGATCCATTCCGGATGCTGCGAGGAGCTTTTCCGCTGCCTCTGTAACCGGACGATTATAATAGAGATTGGAAGTATGTAGTAATTTGTCAATCTGCTTTTTTAAAGCCTCATTATATTTTTGATTTCCATATCCCAACGCCTGCACTGCTATTCCAGCCGCAAAATCGAGATACTTTTTATCTTCTGTATCGTAGAGATAGACGCCCTCTCCACGTTCCAAAACCACTGGAAAGCGGTTATACGTGTGAAGCAGAGCCTCTTCCTCCCTTCTCATATCACTCTCTTTATTCATGATAGAATTTCCTCTCCTTATCTCCTAAAATTGCCGTACCGATTCCTCTATTCGTAAAGATTTCCAATAAGAGACAATGTGCAATCCGACCGTCTAAGATATGTACTCTTGAGACGCCATTGTCGATGGCATCGATGCAATTATTTAATTTAGGAAGCATTCCCCCACCGATATTTCCATTCCCGATCAACTCTTTTGCATTGGAGACAGTCAGCTCCGAGATCAATGTCTTCTTGTCATTCGGATCTTTATATACGCCCTCGATATCTGTTAAAAAAGCCAGCTTTTCCGCATTGACAGCCCTCGCAATCGCACATGCCGCATCGTCTGCATTGATATTATAGGAATTGAACTGCTCATCCATCCCAATTGGGCATACAATTGGAAGAAAATCTTTTTCCAACAGATCATAGAGAATTTTCGGGTGAACTTCTGTAATCTCTCCCACGAATCCAATGTCTTGTCCATCTGAATATTTTTTCTCAACTTTTAACAAGCCACCATCTTTTCCACTGATACCAATGGCATTGACGCCGAGTTCTTCCACCATCTGGACTAAGGATTTATTTACCTTGGACAATACCATTTCCGCAATCTCCATCGTATCTGCATCTGTTTTTCGCAGACCATTGACAAATTCCGGTTCCATGCCCACTTTTTCCACCCATTTACTGATCTCTTTCCCGCCTCCATGTACAATAATCGGCTTAAATCCAACCAATTTTAACAGAGTCACATCCTGAATGACACTCTTTTTTAATTCCTCGTCTACCATCGCGCTCCCGCCGTACTTTACGACTATAATCTTCCGATTAAAGCGCTGGATATAAGGCAATGCCTCGATTAAAACTGACGCCTTATCCATAACTTCCTGCATTGCTTTTTCATCCATGTTATCTCCTCTTTCCTATTTTCTTTTATTTTTTATAAATTATCGTCTACGAGCGATAGTCTGCATTGATCTTTACATAATCATAAGTCAGGTCACATCCCCACGCCGTGGCGCTGTCCTCTCCCTGTTTCATATCAACAACCGCTGTCACCTTCGGCTCCGATAAAATCTTTGTCGCCTTTTCCTCACTGTAATCCAGGGCAACTCCATTCCGAATGATCGCAAGGCTTCCCGCCGCACTCTCGAAACACAGATCCACTCTTTCTGGATCAAATTCTACGCCGGAATAGCCAAGTGCACAGAGAATCCTCCCCCAATTGGCATCGTGTCCGAAGATCGCTGCCTTTGTGAGATTGGAACAGATGACCGACTTACTCAAAATCCTTGCTTCTTCTTTGGACTTTGCATGGGTGACCCGTACTTCAAAGAGCGCCGTCGCCCCCTCACCGTCCCCAGCCATCATTTTTGAGATCTCTGTGTTGACATAGCGCAAGGCCTCACAGAATTTTTGATAGTCCTCATTTTTTTCCGTAATTTCCGGATTTCCCGCTTTCCCATTTGCCAAAAGCAACACGGTATCATTTGTGGAAGTATCACCATCCACGGAAATCATGTTATACGTGTCCTTTACATCCTCGCGAAGAGCCTCCTGCAAGAGTTCTTTGCTGATTTTGATATCTGTGGTCACAAACCCAAGCATAGTGCACATATTCGGATGAATCATTCCCGATCCCTTGCACATGCCGCCAAGTGTTACGGTTTTTTTCCCAATTTCAAAACAAACCGCCACCTCTTTGGATCTGGTATCTGTCGTCATAATTGCACACGCTGCTCCATGTGCCGCCTCTTTTGTATCGGATAATTTTTTTGCAAGCACTTCAATACCAGATTCTAATTTTTCGATCGGAAGCTGCATACCGATCACACCGGTAGAAGCGACTAAGACAGAATCTTTCGGAATCGCGAGTTCCTCTGAAGCTTTTTGCGCTGTGCGATCACAATATTCATATCCCTGCGTTCCTGTACAGGCATTCGCAATTCCAGCATTGACGACAATCGCCTGTACGAAAGGGCTCTCTGTCACGATTTTCTTATCGTATAAAACCGGAGCCGCTTTTACTACATTCGTCGTAAATGTCCCCGCTGCTTTACATGGCACTTCACTGTAGATTAGCGCCATATCTTTTCGATCTTTATATTTAATCTCTGCCGCTGTCGACGCTGCAAAAAAACCTTGCGCCGCCGTCACGCCTCCCTCTATTACCCGCATAAACATCCTCCTTCGCATACATCCGAATCGTTTAAGAAATAAACCTTGTAATATTTTTTTCATTTAAAATAAAATCATAGTAGTTCAAATCTTCCCGAAATGTCCAGCCAACGCTTTCCCAAAAAGCATTTCCAATTTCATTTCTTTTAAAAGCGATCAGGCTGACCTTATTGATCTGTTCCTTTTGTAACTCTTTCATGCACCTGACTGCCATCTCTTTTCCAATTCCGCGCTTTCTGTAATCTTCGTGGACACAGACATGGTAAAAACACCCGCGTCTGCCATCATGGCCACAGAGAATTGCTCCCACAATCCGATTCCCCATCAGAGCGACGACGCTCGTCGTTGGATTCCTCTTTAGAAAACGCTCCACACCTTCTTTTGAGTCATCCAGTGAGCGTACACCAAAGCCGCGGATCGACTCCCAGAGTGCATAGACTTCCTTATAATCTTCCATTTTCATTGTTCGTATCTGAAATGTATCCATTCTTCTACCCTACAATCATTCTACGGAAACATTGGAACCAGTTCCAATCCGCTTTTTTCCGGTAATTCAAAAAGAATATTCATATTTTGTACCGCTTGTCCTGCCGCCCCTTTTACGACATTATCGAGTGCTCCCATCATAATCACACGGCCAGTTCTCTCATCAATCACAAAATTGAGATCCACATAATTGCTTCCCTCGACCCATTTTGTCTCAGGACAGACGCCTTGATCTAGAAGACGGATAAAGGTTTCGTCTTTATAATATTTTTCGTAGACAACTTTTATTTCCTCATAAGATGGAAATTTTCCATTTTTCGCTTTTAAAGTTGCATACTCTGTGACAAGGATTCCGCGGTTCATTGGAACCAGATGTGGTGTGAAGTTCACCCTAATTTCCTCACCGGCCGCATAACCGAGTTGTTCTTCGATCTCCGGTGTATGTCTGTGGGTCGCAACTCCATACGCTTTGATATTTTCATTCACCTCACAGTAGAGATTCGCCGTCTTTGCTCCTCTTCCGGCGCCGGAAGTCCCTGATTTTGCATCGATAATCAATGTCGATGGATCAATAAATCCTTCTTTCACGAGAGGATACGCTGTCAAAATAGAACAAGTTGTATAACAGCCCGGATTTGCAATCAGTCTCTTTCCCCTGATCATCTCCCGATTGATCTCACAGAGTCCATACGCTGCCTCTTTGATCAATTGCGGTGATTCATGCTTGATCCCATACCAGTGTTCATACACTCCGACATCTTTGATCCGGTAATCTGCACTTAGATCAATTACTTTACACTGACTTAAAATCTCTTCTGTCAAAATCCCTGCTAAAAATCCCTGCGGCGTCGCAGTAAAGATCACATCCACTTCGCCCGCTAATTTCTCTATATTGTCGTCTAAGCAAGTATCCTCTACCAGCGTAAACATATTTCGATACACATCTGCATATTTTTGGTCAATATAACTTCTAGAACCATACCATTTTATCTCTACATCTTTATGTCCCAGTAAAATCCGAACTAGTTCTCCTCCGGCATAACCGGTTGCTCCTATTATTCCTGCTCTTATCATTTTCTTTCCTTCTTTCTCATACCTTCCGATCGTCCAGATCCCGCCACTCCCAGCAAATATCACCCGATCAGCAAACTATCCCTATCTTAATATATCTTTCGTTATCCGTAAAGAGTTTTTGCATATTTTTTTCATTTTTATGAATATTTATTCATCCCCTCAATGTTTATCATACTTTATTCAGCATTATATCATATATCAATGAATTAATATTTAAAAAATATGTATATTTTTTCACTTGCAATATAACCTCATTTATTATATAGTAAGTGCAACGCAATTACGTCAACAAAAGAATTTATTTTTATAAAGAAAGGATTACGATTATGAAAGAAAAAGTTGTTTTAGCCTACTCCGGCGGATTGGACACCACGGCCATCATTCCATGGTTGAAAGAAAATTATGATTATGAAGTGATCTGCTGCTGTATCGACTGTGGACAGGAAGAAGAATTGGATGGATTAGAAGAAAGAGCAAAATTATCCGGAGCTAGCAAATTATATATTGAAGACATTACTGATGAATTCTGTGACGAATATATCATCCCCTGTGTGCAGGCAGGAGCCATTTATGAAAATAAATATTTACTCGGTACCTCTATGGCACGTCCTGGTATCGCCAAAAGATTGGTAGAAATTGCACGTAAAGAAGGCGCTAGCGCAGTCTGCCATGGTGCTACTGGAAAAGGCAATGATCAAATTCGTTTTGAACTCACGATCAAAGCGCTCGCTCCTGATCTAAAAATTATTGCCGCATGGCGCGACGACAAATGGAATATGGATTCGCGTGAAGCTGAAATCGAATACTGTAAAGCTCATGGCATCGACCTTCCATTTTCTGCAGACTCTTCTTACAGTCGTGACCGCAATTTGTGGCATATCAGCCACGAAGGCCTGGAATTGGAAGATCCTGCAAATGAGCCAGATTATAATCATTTGCTCGTACTAGGTGTCAGCCCACAAAATGCTCCTGATAAAGAAGAAGCTATAACACTCACATTTGAAGCGGGGATTCCAAAAAGTGTAAATGGAAAAGAGATGAAAGTGTCTGATATTATCCGTGAATTGAACCGCTTAGGCGGAAAACATGGAATCGGTATTGTAGATATCGTGGAGAATCGTGTTGTCGGTATGAAATCTCGCGGCGTCTATGAGACTCCTGGCGGAACTATTTTAATGGAAGCGCAACAGCAGTTAGAAGAACTCGTATTGGACCGTGCTACCATGGAAGTAAAAAAAGATATGGGAAATAAAATGGCTCAGATTGTATACGAGGGAAAATGGTTCACCCCGCTTCGCGAAGCCGTTCAGGCATTTGTAACCTCCACACAGAAATATGTGACCGGAGAAGTAAAATTAAAGCTTTACAAGGGCAATATTATCAAAGCCGGAACCACTTCTCCATACTCACTCTACAGTGAATCTCTCGCAAGCTTTACAACGGGTGATCTGTATGACCATCACGATGCAGAAGGATTCATCACTTTGTTTGGACTTCCTCTGAAAGTCCGCGCTATGAAGATGGCTGAGGCAAAAAAGAAATAGGAAAGCTAAAAAAAGGATGCTGCATCTCGCAACATCCTTTTTCTTTTGAAAAATATATCAAAACCTAGCAGGGTTTTAAGCAACAACAATTACACAATATATTTAAACATAACATGCTCAGGCACCAATTGCCCTGGTTAGAATATGGCTTTTCGTACTGTCCTCTCATACTTTCATACCAGAAATCACCGTTTTCAAACGGATTGCCTCCCGAGCCATGTTGATAAGGACCACTGCTATTGTGTCCATAACTGCCATTCCGATATCCGCCATTCTGATAGTGATTTCCCTGCTGGCGTTCCCTCATAATCTGTTCATACGCCTGCTGAACTTCCTTAAACTTTTCTTCCGCCTGCGCTTTGTTCGGATTATTGATATTGGCATCGGGATGATATCTACGGCTTAACGCCCGATATACTTTCTTAATCTCTTCATCTGTCGCACCCGGCTCTACTCCAAGTACATGGTAAGGATCCATCATTTTCGCTGCCTCCTCGATCCGACATTCTGCTTCTTCTTTTTCTTTAACTGCAGATATTCATATTTTGTCCATATACCTGAATATAGAATGTTGCGGATAATCTCTCCATGTAATAAAATTGGCAGACGCTCAAATGATTTTGCGCACTCTGAGAGCATACTGGTCAACATTAATTTACAAAAAGCATCAAAATTCTTTGTATCGCTCTTATACATATGGCGCAGCACATTGAAATTATGATTTTTGACATCTTTTTCTAAATCTTCATAGGCGTCCATAAGATAAATAAATTTTCCAAGATAATAGCCAAAACATCGCAACTCTTCTTGCCACTCGTCATCTTTCCAGGCAAAAATCTCCCCTAACATCTCTCCTGTCAGCCCTGCGACCACATCAATATTGTACTCTTTTGCCGCTTCCGCCGCCTCTAGTTTTTCAATATAGCTCTGAATTGCTTCCACCTGTCTTGGATATTTCAAATAAATTCTCTGATAATCTTTATTGAGTATTTTCATGTATGCTTTCTTTGGATAAGAACGACGATCTCTCCAATCATCCTCAAAATTTTCATAGGCGAGGACTACATTCATATCAGCAGCGTAATCTGTAATCTCATTGATGTATGCCAGTTGTTTTTTCGTCGGATGAATCGCACAAGTAAAACGCTTTTTTTGATTTTCTGTCTCATAGAGACCTGTCAAAAGAACGATCAAAAACGTCATATCATAGGTCAAAAGAGCCTGTCCTTTTACGCCACAATTGCTCTTTAACTTCCTGCACAACCCACAGTAATATGCCTGATAAACTTTTTTATCTTCCTCTGACAGCTGGCTTTTATTGATATTGATATAGCCAAACATACCTTTCTCCTTCTGTCAGCTAATACTCTTTCATTAAATATTATGTTACATCGCACAAAATAGAGTGTCAATAAAGCTATTTATTTTTTAGAAAGATTTTATACTTATGTAACATTTATTCCAATGCTGCGATTTTGTTCAAAACAAATTGATTTTTTGTATCATTTCTTCTCTGTGATACGCGAAATCAACCGCTGTCTTGGCACTGATATAACTTTTCATAAATAGATCATAGATTGCAGCATCCATAGTTCTCATTCCCACTTCGCTGTTTTCTCGCATCACAGATGAAATCTGAACGCTCTTTTTTTCACAGATAAGACTGCGTATCTGCGGCACTGGCAGCAAAACCTCAAAAGCTGCCGCTCTCCCCCCTCCTTCTTTGGGCAACAGCTGCTGCGCTATCACACCCTCTAGCACTCCCGCAAATCTCGCGCGAATCCGGTGTTGTGAATCTGCAGAGAACAGATCCAAAAGCTGCTCCACGGAAGATATACATCCATTGCCCGAACACAGTGTTGAGAATACCAGACACCCGGCCTCTGCCGCCGTAATGGCAGCCAATACCGTATCCGCATCACACAATTCTCCCACAAAAATTACATCTGTATCCTGCTTCAAAGCCGCACGAAGTGCCTGGGCATAGGATAGCGCATCATGCCCAATTTCCCTCTGCATAACCATAGAATTTTTTTGCTCATATAAATATTCTACCGGTTTTTCCAAAGTCATCACTGTCTTTTTCGTATTCTCGATAATTGTATGAAGCAAGGAAGCAATGGTTGTGGATTTTCCACTTCCCATATCTCCCGTCACCAAAATAAATCCTTTTCTTTTGTTCACCCATTCTATGGCTGCCTCTGGGATACCGAGCTGTTGGGGCGTTGGCACTTCCTCCGCGAGAAGTCTGCACGATATGGCATAACTTTCCATCTGACGAAAGACACTGATGCGCACTCTGCCAAGCTTTTCCACAGAAAGGGAAAATGCTACCTCCCCAGATCTTTCCATCTGCAGCCTCTGCTCATTTGTCATTATGGATTTTACCAGTTCTTCTGTCTCCTGTGCAGAAACCAAATTTTCCGACACCGTAACAAGCTCCCCGTCGATCCGAAACATGAGCGGACAATCAGAACAAATATGGAGATCTGAGGCTCCCTTTTCCCTGCCGCTCATTAAAATTTCTTCTATTTTATTCATGTTGTCCTTTTCTTTCCATAGCATAAAATCTGCTTTTTATTTCTCTTTTATTATATCATAAGCAGGGCTGTAAGCCGAGTTCTGTTTTTCAGATAATCATCTATCTAATCCAACTGTTGCCAGTCGTCTCAAGCGACCTACCTAAGACTAGCGGGCCACGTCAAACGTCTTGTTTCGGTCTTGCTTCGGATGGGGTTTA
>JAAVYC010000089.1 GCA_022790905.1 Lachnospiraceae bacterium
ACTCGCGCATATGTGTTGTAAACAAGAAATATTATACTAATTCTTTCCTTTCTTGTCAACACATTCTTCTATCATTTTCCATTTTCTTTCTGTTTCTGCACTTCATCTACAATATAAGGCGGACGATTACGAACTTCATCCAAAATTCTCCAAATATATTCTCCCAAAATTCCCAACGTCAGCATAATAATTCCAAACGCCAGCAAAATTAGAAGTATCGTCGTCGTATAACCTTCCACGGTAATATATCCATCTATCCACTGCGCCAAAAGAACAACCGCCCAGATTAATGAAAACATTATAGAAATTCCCCCTACGACTGTGACACAGCGGATCGGAAAATAAGAAAATGAAATCAGAGAATCCACCGTAAGTTTTATCTTTTTTGCCAACGTCCAACCCGACTTCCCAATTTCTCGCTTTTTACGTACATAATAGACTTTTTCACTCTCGAATCCACTCCACAGCACTTGTTCTGTCAACGGCGCATTTTTTTCACTGATCTGCACTAAAATATCAATAACTTGACGGCTGATCATATAGGTATCAAATCCGCCTTTTGGCATATTTGCCAGTGCAAATTTTCTCATCATCCAACAGTAAATTTTAGAAAACATTTTTTGAGAAAGAGGCTCGTCCCGATCTTCTCGAACTGCAAGCACAACTTTTGCTCCTGCCCTATACTTTTCCAACATTTCCAGGATAATCTCTGAAGGCTCCTGCAGATCTGCTGCCTTGCGAACCGCAACATCACCGCTGCATTCTGCAAATCCTGCTAGAGTTGCAAGATGCTCCCCAAAATTTCTAGACAACTTAACCAATTTAATCTTGGGATCATTCTTTGCCAGCTCTCTCATCACCTGATAGGAATTGTCTTTTGATCCATCATTTACCATAACAATCTCATAATCACAATCTAAGATATCTAGCACTTTTTCTTTCAAATCCTCATACAACGGTCTTAAGTTTTCTTCATTATAATAAACAGGAACAATAATTGATAATTTTTCCATGATCTTTCCACCTAAAATATTAAAACACAAATATTTCCTCTCATCATTTATATATAATTTGGCAAAAAGTAAACAAAATAACTGAGCAATGCAATCATCCAAAAAAATATTACCACTCCTACGATGATTCTTTGTTGACTTTTTTCATCTTTACAAAATCTTTCATTTATTTCCCGAAAGCCTATTACAACAAAATACATCAGCGCCGTCAACATTGGCATACAATAGCGCCCTTGTGGCTGAAAATCTGAAGAGTAAGAATAATAAGCACTGATACCGCACGTCAATAAAATGGAAAGCAATAACATCCAATGAAACAAAACTTTTTTCTCTCTCCAGAAAATTTTTTTGAACTTCATACAACTTCCCACTAATCCAATACCAAACATAATGACAACTACTAAATACATCCATTTTGCAATATAGATATCTGCAAATCCAAAGCGCGCAATAAAACTAAGTCCCGTCTCAGCAATCCATTTTTCCTGAAATAACATTTGAAAGAGCGACATTCCCTGACTCATTGGAGTCGGTCTATTAGACGGTTTAAATTCTGGCTGGGCATACATCTCTGCTATCATATCATTAGTTTTTAACCCTAAGATATCTCCATCGTAAAGCATATAATTCCGTACAAACCACCACGCACTGCACAAAAATACTATGAGAAGTACAAGAAGGCCTCCTTTTATCATAGAGATCAGGCACTCCTTTTTATCTTTCCCCTTTTCCACTCTCATCAAATGACATCCAACAAAAAAGAAAAAGGAAGTGAGGAGAAATCCATAGGTATTATAGTAGGACAACAAACACAGTGAGAGGCTCATTCCAAGTGCAGCACAATGACGATATTTCCAATTGGATTCCATTCCCAAAATCCAGATGTAAATCGTCAGCGAAGCAGAAAATAGCGCCATCGCATCGACATTCACATAGGAACAGATAAAAATTGCTTCCGGCAAAAGCGTTGCGAATATAATGAACATCCACCGATAACTTCTTTTCTTCTGAAATAATTTCTCTGCTATTTTCATCACAACCCAGACGTTTGCCGCTCCAAAGAGGAGGCTGACTAGACGCGCTGAGATTAACAGTGCCGTCTCTGCGGTTGTAAACAACGCTGTCACTTTCATAAAAAGGGCACTGACAATATAGGATGTAATCGGATTGAAACCGTACGAACTTCCCCATATCCCATTGATAATTGCTTTATCTGCACCATGCGGAAGAACTTCGTATTTGTAAATAAACTGCGGAATGAGATAACGCATCTCCTCATCTGGCGATACATTAAAAGGTTGAACATATAACCATAAAAACGTAAATATACTCCAAAAAATCAAATATCCGATCTGTAATCTTTTATCGTTTTGTAATACCTTGCGTTTTTCTTCCAATTTTAAACCTCTTATCTTTTTTGCTCGCTCACAGGCTTTCGCCGTTCGCCAAATACGTTAGCATACACTTCACTAACGCTCATTATATCATAAAAAGGGAAGCAGTGACAAACCGCTTCCCCTCTTTCTAAATCAATTTTTATACCGCGATGATCACTCCTCCATCGCTTGCGTATAGAGAACTAATTCCCGCCGTATCCAAAATCAAAATATCTTTAAACTTCGCCGCATTCTCCAACTTTTCTTTTACAAGTTCCGCCCTTTTAAGACAATTACAATGTGAAATAGCAAGTATGCGCTCTTTACAACGTTCCGTTTTGTTCACAACTTCCTGCACCATTTTCTCTAAAGCCTTATTCATTCCTCTCGCCTGAGCCAATTGGCAGATTGTTCCTTCCGGTGTAGCCCCCATAACCGGCTTAATATTAAGCGCGCCCGCTACAAATGCTTTCAGATTGCTGAGACGTCCATTTTTTCGAAGTGTATCCAGCGTCTCCAACACAAAAAATGTATTTTGACCCTCAATATATCGATCCACTTCCTCTATTACTTGCGTAAATTCCAATCCCGCTTCTTCACATTCTTGTATTTTTATGGCAATCAACGTCTGACCGATAGAAGCCGATCTCGAGTCAAACACATGGATATTTTTCTTTTTATTCTTATTTTCTTCAAAATATAATTTTTTTCCCAGTTCTGCACTGTTATGAGAGCCACTCAATCGAGCGGAAAGCGTTACCACGTACACGTTTTCCTCTTCTCCCTGGAAAGCTGCCAAATAACGCTCTGGAGATGGACACGTAGATTTTGGACAATTCGGACTCTCCTTTACCCGGCGCAAAAATTCTGCTTGATCAAATGTCTCATCATCTACCACGTGATAATCATCCACATCCATCTCTAACGCCACGGAAACAAAATGTCCACTCTTTTTTTGCTCCAACGTTAATTCCCCGCAGCTATCCACTACAATTTTATAGCTCATAATATATCCTCATTTCTTTTTAATTTGGATTCAGATGTCCAAAGGGAGAGGACATTTCGCTTGCTCTCCTAATATCCGAATCAATTTGTTATTAAATATTATATTATCTTTTCTTGTTTTCTATAACATATAGTTTCAATTACTACCTAATACTATCATAAACATTTTCGTTTGAAAAGACTTATTTCTGCATTTTAAAAAGAAATGGATAAAATTTTCTGTTCTCTATCTTCTATATAGTACATCGTGGTAATTCCATCACAATAATTTGCAA
This sequence comes from Lachnospiraceae bacterium, assembly GCA_022790905.1. Lineage (GTDB taxonomy): Bacteria > Bacillota > Clostridia > Lachnospirales > Lachnospiraceae > Maccoyibacter. The sequence continues at coordinate 3,670 of JAAVYC010000089.1, forward strand.
TCTGTTCCTCCCTAATGAAAAAGTCAACTGCCATCTCATACAATTCTTGTGTTGAAAATTTTACCGCTACTTTTTTCTCCTTGCCCTGCCATGCCTGACGATAGATTTTTCCAATTGCATCAGGATCCCATTTATCAAAATAAAGCCCCTCATGTACATAATAATTATCTCTCGACGCAATACACTCTGGCAATTCAAACACCGTCTCCGCCTGATGCGAGATACTGATCTCCTCACTGTTCATACCCAGATAATTGTAATTTACATATTTTTCCTCCGCACTGTTCCTGTTAAAATACCTGGAATTTCCCCAAGTTGTATCTACATAATAATATTCTCCATCCATTTTCACGAGATTCCAGGCATGTGCTTCTCCATCTGCTTTTCCCGTTACAATAGCACTCTGAACACCCAAAAGATCAAGCAAATACTGGGTTGCACACGCGTAACCCTGACAGACTGTTTCACGATTTAAAAATACGCTAATAATATTCTGATTGTTTTTTGCCCCCGGATTATAATCTACCTGTTTTACTAAGACTTCAAAAATGTATTTTACCTTATTATAATCTGAATCTGATGGAGAGATTCCTTTCAGTATCTCTTTTACTCTCTCATCAATTTTCTTTTGTGTCTTTTGCCGCTCTTCCTTTTTCATGGTATAACTCGGAGAAAAATCAATTCCAGTAATATTATCTCCTCTGTAATGCTGTGTATACATATAACCTGAAATCCAAAACAACTCGCCATAGTCAGCGTTAACTGCATTATAGGCAATATCTAATATCTCTTTATCGTTCGTAGAGACAGCTATCGTCTTTTTATGCTCCAAAATAGCATTTAATACCTCATCATAAACCACTTTTGTTTCTTCATCCAAAGTCTGATATACATATTCCTCTTGCGAGATACTCTCAATTTTTAAATCGCTTCGCTCTATCTCTTTCTTCTTTGCAATATCTGGCGTATTTTTCCACACGGTCAGATCACAACCGCTAAACACACAGACAACCAGCAGAAGTAATACTACTGCCCTTATTTTTTTTAACGGTTTCATTCTTTCCTCCGTTCTATAATGAAAAATAGCCTGTTACAAATCTGCTCAGCGATTTCATATCCTCACTTCCCATCAACTCTCTTGCCGAATGCATTGCAAGTATCGGGATTCCAATATCCACCGTTTTCATCGGAAGAATACTACTTGCAATAGAACCCAGTGTGCTTCCCCCTTGAATATCCGAACGATTGACATATTTCTGATAAGGAATCTCCTCTTTTTCACAAATCTGCTGTACCACCGCAATTGCTTCACAATCTGTTGCATAAGACTGATTCCCAGCTTCTTTAATACAAATTCCTTTGTTCAATATTGGTTGATTCGTGATATCCGTTTTATCGGCCTGATTCGGATGCAAGGCATGTGCTACATCCACAGAAAGCAGCATACTCTGATACAGCATTTCTTTTACCTGGCATGCATCTCTTCCAAGTGAAAATTGTATTTTTTCCACAACGTCCCTGAGCAGCATAGAACCAGCCCCCTGTTTTGTTCTGCTGCCAATCTCCTCATGATCAAACAGCGCAATTACATTAATTCCTTTCTCTCTCTCTCCTTCAATAATTCCATCGAGGAGTGCAGACACCGACGTCAGATTATCCAGCCTTGGAGATGATATCATCTCCTTATGAATTCCAATACTCTGTGCCCTTTCCTGGATATAAGCATACAATTCAAAGTCAAGAATATCCTCCGGTTCTACCTGCAACTCTTCTGAGAGATAACGAATAAAAAAATTTTTCTCTGTCTCTGACTCTCCTGCAACTCCCACGATTGGCAGCATATCTCTTTGTCGATTTAGTTCAATCCCTTTATTGATATTCTTATTCATATGGATTGCCAGATTCGGAATCGTAAGTATTGGATGTTTGGATTGGACATATGCAACTCGAGGTTCAAAAACCGTTTCACTCCGAAGCGCCACTTTTCCTGCAATTCCCAGGGGCCTATCTAACCAAGTGTTTAAAATAGATCCCCCATAGACTTCTACATTCAGCTGTCTATACCCCTTGCACTCAACATCTGGCATAGGTTTTACACGAAGTCCCGGAAAATCCGTATGTGCCGCCGCTATCCGAAAATAATCACGATGTTTAATATTTTTAGATATCGTAAACGCAATTAGCGTTGTCCCATGATGCACCATATAATATTTCTTTCCGCCGGTAATCCCCCATGCTGTCTCAAAGCGAAGTTCTTCAAATCCTGCTTCTTTTAATCGCTTTTCTGCAGCTTCTACAACTTGAAATGGGGAAGTTCCCTCTTCTATAAAATCACAAAAATTCTCAAGTTTTTTATCCATCTTACACCCTCCTTTTCATGCTTTTTATCCTGATTCAATCCGTATTACGGAACTAAACAATTATTTCACATTTTACTATATTCCCAATATTTTTTCTACCCAAACACCATGTATTTATTCAGAAAAGTCTTTTTTCCTCCTCCCCCTTACGGTATAATGTCCACGTAAGCAATGAGCAGTGCCAAAT
>JAAVYC010000090.1 GCA_022790905.1 Lachnospiraceae bacterium
CCACCCTCGCCCATGCTGTAATTTTTCGTCTCATGAAAGCTAAAACACCCATAATCTCCGATCGTACCCAGAGCCTTTCCCTTATATTCCGCCATAATCCCCTGAGCGGCATCTTCGATCACATAGAGATGATGTCTTTTTGCAATCTCTAAAATCGTATCCATCTCGCAGGCCACTCCCGCATAGTGGACTGGCACGATCGCTTTTGTCTTTTCCGTAATTGCTGCTTCAATTAGACGCTCATCCATGTTCATTGTCTCTGGGCGGATATCGATGAAAACAGCTTTTGCCCCACGCAGCACAAATGCATCTGCAGTGGACGCGAAGGTATAGGAAGGCATAATTACTTCATCGCCCTCCTTGATTCCAATTAAAATAGCTGCCATCTCTGTCGCATGGGTACAAGATGTCGTAAGTAATACCTTTTTACTCTTCGTACTTGTCTCTAACCATGCATTACATTTCTTCGTATAGGCTCCGTCTCCGCAGATCTCTTTATTCTCAATTGCTTTTTTTATATAATGAATCCCATTTTCTATATAGATTGGCTCATTAAAGTGTATCATAGATATCCTCTCTCTTTATAAAATGCAACCTTAAATGACTAGCGATAATTCACCTGATAAATACGTGTTTTTTCATTTTCATACATTTCTTCAAATTCCACTGACGCTGTATCTTCCAATTTTTTGTCGGAATAGATATATTTCACATCTAATTTCTTCAAATCATTTGTGGAGAGATATAATCGGACGACATCTACCTGTTTTAACTTCATCGTCGTCTCGGTGTCCACTAATTTGATACTAATATGTGCATAACGATTATATATTTTTTCTTTTTCCCCTGAAGGATCTAGTTTTTTCCAAAGTTTCATGTTTGGCATATAATTCACGGAATTAATCGTTGGGGCACCACAGGCAATCAAATAATTCGCTGCAATTCCATTATCCACCGCAATCCATTTTCCATCTGAATCTTCTCTTACAATCTCCTGCACCTTTTTCGCAATCGGTTTGCTATAGATCACATCCAAACCGCACATTAAAGGATTTACAGATAAACCAGTTACCAAAACCATGATTGTAAATCCTATCATGCTGTACTTCGACCATTTTTCCCTAAAATTAGTCACCAACGGTGTAAACACGATAAAGAGTACGATTGCAGTTAACAGATAATATTTAAAATCCAAAAATTCCGAATACTCTATCTGAGTATAACAAAGCGTACCCGCCAACACAATCCCAGTCAGCCCGACTCCCAAGAGAGGTTTTAGTTGCGCTTTAGAACCATATTTTCCCAAAAGTACCATCAGCAGCAGGATCATAATATAACCGATCACATCCGCCGTACGATATGGCGTAGAGTAAGTCAGCAGCAAGATTTTTGCCAATAGTTTCGGGAGAGGGAACGCACAATAAAGTCCGAAAATTGTGGCGATGCCCATCAATGCCCACAAAAAAATATCTTTTTTCTTCTCTTTGATATTTTTTATCAACATCCGAATTCCTAAGATATAAGGAATCGGAAAGAGAACGATAAAACATCCTATTTCACTCGGATTATCAAAATTTCGATATGGTGTCCACAGACAGGCAATACTGCGCAATAGATTTTGCAGCTTCATGCCGCCGTAACTGATCCGTTTTCCCGGATAAACAGTATCTATAATACCAGTCATATATTCCATATTGTCTCGGAAAAATGCCATAGTAATACTGAGCATAAAACCGACGCAGAGTACCGCAATTCCCCAATCTTTCCAGGTATATGATTTGATGTTTTCCCAGTTCTGTACAATCATCCAAACTAAAATCGTGAAATAGACATACCCCACTGGCACCTGCCATGCCGGATAAAGATTGACGACAAAATTGGACGCAAAAATCGCTGTCATCAATCCAAATAATACTTTTTTCCATCTGGTTTTCTCTTTTAACAGATAATAAAAGCATACCAGTGCTGCCTGTCCCGAGAGCAGCCAGTTGACGGTTGACCACCACATATTATAGCTAGAAAACCAGATTAACGTCCCTCCCAGCAACGCGAGCAATGGTTTTCTCTTTGTCAAAATCAGACAGAGTTCAAAGGAGAAAAGAAAACCAAACACCATGCGAAAGCACCACATAAAGGAAACGCCAAATTCCGCTCCAAATAAATAATATCCCCAAAATGCAGGTTCTGTCAGCGCTGAGTAGCCGCGATATAATCCAGAAGCGCACATATTTGTCGTCTTCTCCGCTCTGACAATCTCATTATATTTTCCATAATCACTGTACTGTGCTGACAGCCATCTCGGAAGCGACACCATCCACTCGTCACTGCGGATTGGACGGGAAACTCCAAATACGGTCTCAATATACTGGGATCCCTTCCCTTCTTCTATGTGAGCATTATACTCGGCAACAGAAGAAAAATGGTATTTATTTGCTACAAGAAACACAAATACTGCGAGTGCAATCCAGACTCTCTTTTTAAAAATCCACTGATACATTTTTCGAATATCCACAAAACAGTGAAGTCCTAGAAATGCAAAGAGAAGAATCACCATGCTGGATCGATGCAGCTTCATTCCGATCGTATTCACTTCTTCATAACTATATACAGTATCAAAAACCAGATCCACCTTCTGTTCTTTTCCATTCACAAAAAGTGCACCGTCTTTGTAATCGTCCTTTTTCGTTTTCCAGATTGTAAAATGACTGAAAAATACTTTCATATCGGCCGAGATAACCACTCTGTAACGATGTGGCTTATCAACCTTCACCGGTTCATCAAACAAAAAATAATTCATCACATTATTTTTTATAATGCCCGCATCATAATCTTTTTCCAGAATCTGTTTCCCAGTTTCTTCGTCCAATAATTTTAAATGAATCGTTCCAAAATTTTTCCGATCATAATTTCCTGCTAAAAATGCAATTCCCTGAAAATCCTGCTTTTCCTCAAATGTCTGAGCTACCTCATCTAACTCTTCAATCAGCCCTACATTTTCTCCCGAGCCTTTTAACTCATATTCACTCGTCTTGGCATGAAGTACTTCACGCTGGCAAATTCCCCAGACACTTCGCACCATAATAAGCATGAGAATTACAAATATAACGATTTTAATCTTTTTTTTCATTGGTCAATTCCTCGATTCGTTTCTGTAAGATAGCTATTTCCTGTGTCAGTCTCTTTACCTTATGTACAAGATCTGACGCCGTTTTAGTCAAACCGAACATAATGATTAATGAAAAACAAAATCCCAGGAAAAATAACATATTGATCGGCAATTCGATTCCCATAAATTCTGTCATTGCCGAGAGAATGCCCGGAGAAAAATCAAGAACAATAATACAAAGCCCTACAATAATCCAAATCAAACCATAGCGCAGATCCAATCCATTCTTGCGAACCACATTACAGACACCTAGTATTCCCAAAATTGCTACAATCCCTATTATCAGCTGTATATTGACACTCACAATCATTCCCCCTTTAATTCCGCAATGCCGCAATCAAAATTGCTATGCTGACTTTGACCATATAATAGACAGCTTTCGGAAATGAGATAGAGGATACCCCCTCTGTCCTCGCATTCATAACAACCGGAAGTTCCCTGACATTTTTTTTCTTTTTTAAGAGTGTCACTACGCTCTCTGGCTCCGGATAATCTTTTGGATAATCTTTTGAAAACAGCCGAATTACTTCCGCATTGACCATGCGCATGCCCGAAGTAGGATCCGTAATCTTGGTTCCTGTTACCAGTTTAATCAATCCGGTAAAATATTTGATC
>JAAVYC010000091.1 GCA_022790905.1 Lachnospiraceae bacterium
ATGGGAATGACAATGACCCAGAAAATTCTGGCAGCGCATGCTGGGCTGGAGTCTGTATGTACCGGACAGTTGATTGAGGCTGACTTGGATTTAGTTTTGGGAAATGATATCACCTCTCCGGTGGCGATACATGAAATGGAAAAAATGAATACGGAAGGAGTATTTCATAAAGATAAAGTTGCTTTGGTTTTGGATCATTTCGTTCCAAATAAAGATATTAAATCGGCTGAGCATTGCAAGTGTGTCAGAGAATTTGCTTGTAAACATGAAATTACGAATTATTTTGATGTAGGGCAGATGGGAATTGAACATGCGCTCTTGCCGGAACAGGGACTGACAGTCGCTGGGGATGTGATCATCGGAGCGGATTCGCATACTTGTACCTATGGAGCCTTAGGGGCATTTTCTACCGGCGTCGGCAGTACCGATATGGCGGCTGGAATGGCGACTGGAAAGGCATGGTTTAAAGTGCCGGCAGCCATTAAGGTGAACATTACAGGAAAACCGTCTAAATGGGTTAGCGGAAAAGATGTCATTTTACATCTGATAGGTTTGATCGGAGTGGATGGAGCTCTGTATCAATCTCTGGAATTTGCGGGAGATGGCATTGCAAATCTGAACATGGATGATCGCTTTACGATTGCGAATATGGCGATTGAGGCGGGAGCTAAAAATGGTATTTTCCCAGTGGATGACTTGGCGATTGCTTATATGAAAGAACACTCAAAACGACCATATCAGATTTATGAGGCGGATGCAGATGCGGAATACGAACAAGAAATTACGATTGATCTGGCAAAATTAAAATCAACGGTATCGTTTCCACATTTGCCGGAGAATACAAAGAACATTGACGAAGTTGGAGATATTGCGATTGACCAGGTTGTGATCGGTTCCTGTACAAATGGAAGGATAGAGGATCTCAGATGTGCAGCAAAAGTGTTAAATGGAAGAAAAGTGGCAAAAGGATTGCGTGTGATTATCATTCCGGCGACACAGCAGATTTACTTACAGGCGATGGAGGAAGGTCTTTTGAAGATCTTTATCGAGGCAGGAGCGATTGTCAGCACGCCAACTTGCGGGCCTTGTCTTGGAGGATATATGGGAATCCTGGCTGCCGGAGAGAGGTGTGTCTCCACGACAAATCGGAATTTTGTCGGACGTATGGGTCATGTGGATTCGGAAATTTATCTGGCGAGTCCGGCAGTCGCAGCGGCAAGCGCCGTAGCTGGCAAGATTGCGGGACCGGATGCATTGTAGGAGGAAAAAGAGATGAAAGCATGTGGAAATGTATTTAAATATGGAGATAATGTCGATACAGATGTGATTATTCCAGCGAGATATCTGAATTCCTCAGATCCGAAAGAGCTTGCACAGCACTGTATGGAAGACATTGACAAAGAGTTTGTGAGAAATGTAAAAAAAGGAGATTTGATTGTAGCGGATAAAAATTTTGGATGCGGTTCGTCTAGAGAACATGCCCCGATTGCGATCAAAGCCGCAGGTGTGAGCTGTGTTATTGCAGAGACTTTTGCACGTATTTTTTACCGAAACGCGATCAATATTGGACTTCCGATTATTGAGTGTCCGCAAGCAGCGTCTGGAATTGAAGCGGGGGATGAAGTGGAAGTGGATTTCGATACGGGAATGATCACAGACAAGACGAAAGGGACTACCTTCCAGGGACAGCCTTTCCCTGAGTTTATGCAAAAAATTATCAGAGCAGAAGGGCTTGTGAACTATATTAATCAGAAATGATTGGGATGCCTGTGGCGGGCTGCGTTTCTATTCATCGCTTTCCGCTGCAGCAACATATACTGACTTTTTTATAAATGTAGGATGTCATGAGAGTGTTTTGAGGTATTCTAAATATCTGGCAGATATTTTAATCTGGGTGTAGAGGTTAGCATATTCTTCGGCAGAAAATTCTTCGAGATAATTTTCGGGGAATTTTTTTTGGATTCCGGAAGCTTTGGCGAAGTCCACGGCTTTGTTATAGGCAATCGCGGCTATTTCTGCGGTGGGATAGGTACCAATCAGATAATTGCCATTGATATGGATTTTAGTTTTATAGCACGAGATTCCATTTTTGGACGTCTTGGTCACACCGTGATAAGGATTGATGACGATGATATTAGAATAACGCCAGTCAGTGGAATCGCCGTTTGCAAAAGTGAAATCCCGTCCTGCCACACTGTGGCTTCGGATACCATAGCGGGAGTACAGGCTTGTCTGCATACCGTATTCACTGACAAAGAGGTGACCGCCTCGGCGGATAATTTTATGCTGGGAATAGAAAAATAAGTCATCAATATCGAATTTGAGTTCTTCCGTCTGGTTTAAATAATAGGAAAAATAATTATTCCTCAGATAGATGGGAGTTTTGATATAAATTCCGTTATCTCGAAAATTACACAGAACGACAACCTTTTCAAAAGAGAGGGTGAAATCCAAAAGAATGAAGGAATCAAAAGGAGAATTGCCGTTTAATAGCTCTAAAGCTTCTAGGTAAGCGTCTCCCGCAATTTTTTCAGAGCGGTAACTGCCAAGACTGATATGTTTGTTTTTATAGTGAATGTGAGCACGATAGTATAAAGTGCCGTCTTTTTTTTGGGAAGGGTAAACTCCAGGAAGCATAGTGGAAATCCTTTCGAATATAATCGTTATTCGCTATTGGCAAAACATGCGGGAATATTTTTTCTTTGTTATCTATTATAGCATAAGTAGCTTTTGCAATCCAGAATGCAGGGAAAACAATTGACAGCCTGCATCCACTTATTTTATAATGAAACACAGTAAAGTCAGATACTCCAATAAGTTATGGAGTTTTGACCCTCGCGGCATTTTATGGTCCGCGGGAATGAACAATAAGAAAAGGATGAAAAAATGGACTTATTATTTTCAAGTACGCGCAATTACAGCGAAAAAGTGACGGCATCACAGGCAATTTTAAAAGGGCTTTCCGATGATGGGGGGTTGTTTGTTCCAGATAGAATTCCAAAACTGGATGTATCAGTGGAAGAATTGGCAAAAATGTCTTATCAGGAGACGGCTTATACGGTCATGAGACAATTTTTGACAGATTTTACGGAAGACGAGTTAAAAGGCTGTATTGAAAAGGCCTATGACAAGAAATTCGATACAGAACAGATAGCTCCGCTTGTGGAGGCAGGCGGAGTGCACTATTTGGAATTGTTCCATGGAGCGACGATTGCATTTAAAGATATGGCGCTCTCTATTTTACCGCATTTGTTGACAACAGCGGCAAAGAAAAATCAGATCAGCAATGAGATTGTGATTTTAACGGCGACTTCCGGAGATACCGGAAAAGCTGCGCTAGCTGGCTTTGCGGACGTAAAGGGTACCAAAATTATTGTATTTTATCCGAAAAACGGTGTCAGCCCAATTCAGGAAAAACAGATGATCACTCAAAAGGGAGAGAACACCTATGTGGTCGGCATTCACGGCAATTTTGACCAGGCCCAAACCGGCGTAAAACAGATGTTTTCTGACAAAGAACTGGCAAAAGAATTGGAACTGGAGGGATATCAGTTCTCCTCTGCGAATTCTATTAATATCGGAAGGTTAGTACCTCAGATTGTGTATTATGTATATGCCTATGCAAAATTATTTGCGGACGGAAAAATAAAAAAAGAGGAAGCGATTCATGTGGTCGTTCCGACCGGTAATTTTGGAAATATTCTCGCAGCGTTTTATGCGAAAAATATGGGAATTCCGATTGCAAAATTGATCTGTGCTTCGAATGAAAACAAAGTCTTATATGACTTTTTTGAGACTGGAAAATACGATAAAAACCGTGAGTTTGTCTTAACATCATCTCCATCCATGGATATTTTGATCTCTTCTAATCTGGAGAGACTGATCTACTGGATTTCTGGAAACGATACGAAGAAAAATACGGAGTTGATGAAGGCATTAGCAGGTCAGGGAGTCTATGAAATTACACCGAAAATGAGGGAGGCCTTGCAGGACTTCTATGGAAATTATGCGAGTGAGCAGGAGACGGCAAAAGCGATAAAGAATTTGTATGAAAAGACGGGATATATTATAGATCCGCATACGGCTGTTGCAAAAAGTGTCTATGAAAAATATGAGGCTGCGACGAATGATCAAACAAAGGCAATCATTGCGTCAACAGCGAGCCCGTTTAAATTTACTAGAAGCGTTATGAACGCGATTGATAAAAAGTACGATGCGATGGAAGATTTTGAGCTGGTGGATGAACTTTCTAGACTTGGAAATGTGAAAGTGCCAAATGCCATCGAAGAGATCAGGAATGCCGAGATATTGCATGATCATCTGTGTGAAGTAGATCAGATGCCGCAGATGGTAAAAAAATTCTTGGGAATGAAATAATAAAAAAGGTGATTTATGAATTCAATTAATTTTTTGGTAATCTTTGATGTGGTAATTTTTCTGTATGGCTTTTTGATTATTTTTGGAGCAGTAAAAATGAATTAGACAAAAGTGCCGGCGAAAATGCTGATCCCTGAGGAAGATCTCATAGGGAGTAAAGATCCAAAGAAATTCTGTGAAGTAATGTATAAAAAAACATTTCTCTTTGGAATCGTCTGTGTTTTGTACGGGATGGCGGGAATTGGCAGTGAAATGCTCTGGAAATCCAGAATGGGAAATAGTATTTCATTGACGATATTCATTATTGTGGTGCTCTGGTATTGCAGGGAGATGAGAAAGGCAAGACAGACGTACATTAAATAGTGAGGAATTATCGTAAAAAATTTAAAATATAAAAAAGAGGTGCACGTCAACATTGCAGCCTCTTTTTTTATATGGATCTATCGCTGATCCATTGGGACGAATTCTTTGTGTTCACAGACATTTTTATACGCAGGACGCATGATTTTTCCATTGTAGGAAAGTTCCTCTAAACGGTGAGCACTCCATCCAGTAATACGAGCGATTGCGAAAATAGGCGTGTAGAGCTCAAGTGGGAGATCAAGCATACTGTAGGCAAAGCCGGAGAAGAAATCCACGTTCGGGCTAACACCTTTGTAAATTTTTCGTTCTTCTGCGATTACTTTTGGAGCGAGTCGTTCCACTAGAGAATAGAGAGCAAATTCATCCTCCAATCCCTTTTCTTTGGACAAGTCTTCCACAAAAGAGCGGAAGATCACAGCACGCGGATCAGAAAGAGAATAAACAGCATGCCCCATACCATAGATCAGTCCGGCGTGATCGAACGCTTCTTTATTTAAGAGTGCGCGGAGATAGGATTCTACCTGTTCTTCGTCGCTCCAATCCGTTACATGCTGTTTTAGGTCGTCGAACATTTTTACAACCTTAATGTTGGCGCCGCCGTGTCTTGGTCCTTTTAAAGATCCGATAGCAGCCGCGATTGCGGAATAAGTATCAGTTCCGGAGGAGGAGACAAGATGGGTTGTAAACGTGGAGTTATTACCGCCGCCGTGTTCCATATGTAAAATAAGAGCCATGTCCAATAATTTTGCTTCCAACGGCGTGAATTTACTGTCTGGACGCAATATATGTAGAATGGTTTCGGCAGTGGATTGTTCTGGCTGAGGAGCGTGAATGAAAAGACTTGCGCCATCGTGGTAATGGTTATATGCTTGATAACCATATACAGATAATAATGGAAACAGGCTGATAAGCTGTAAACATTGACGAAGTATATTTGGAAGTGAAATGTCATCTGCCCGATCATCGTAAGAATATAGGGTTAAGACACTTCTTGCAAGTGTATTCATCATATCTTTACTTGGCGCTTTCATAATGATATCGCGCACAAAACTAGTTGGCAATGTACGGTATTCACTCAATAGCTCACAAAAAGAATGTAGTTCCTCTTTTGTAGGAAGTTTTCCAAAAAGTAAAAGATAGGTACATTCTTCAAAACCGAAATGGCTTTTGCGGTCAATACCGTGGACAATATCTTCAACATTGTAACCACGATAAAAGAGACGACCATCGGCGGGAACCGATTCCCCATTTACCATTTTTGTGGAACAGACATCGGAGATCTCTGTCAGACCTACTAGAACACCTTTACCATTAATATCACGTAAACCGCGTTTTACATCGTATTTCGTATAGAGATCAGGATTAATCGTAGCGGCCTCAGAACACCGTTTAGATAATTCCATGATTTTTGGAGTTAATTCGCAAAATTTATTTGTTGTCATAGCATTCCTCCTTTATAATATCGTCTTATCATACCATTGTAAGGAAGGGGATACAAGAAAAAATGGAAAAGTTCAGAGTTTTTTTAAGAAAAATTTACGGATATTTCATAAAATAGAGTATTTGTAATCAATGGGATTTGACAAGGGAAGTTTCTTAACTTATGCTTGACATATTATGAAAAGGAGATGGAAATAATGAGAGAAGAGAAAGATGAAAGATTAGAAAAAGAATTAATCAAAGAAGCGATTCGTGCCAAGGAGTTTTCCTATTCTCCGTATTCCAATTTTCGGGTAGGAGCAGCCCTCTTGGCAAAGAGTGGAAAGATTTACACGGGATGCAATATAGAGAACGCGGCATATAGTCCGACAAATTGTGCAGAACGAACTGCAGTTTTTAAGGCGGTGTCGGAGGGGGAGAAAGAATTTGTGGCAATTGCAGTCGCGGGAGATGGGGAGGATTATTTAGCGCCTTGTGGAGTATGCAGGCAGGTATTGCGGGAATTCTGTGATCCGGATCAATTTTGCGTTTTTATGGTAGGAAAGGGGGAAAATTGCCAAAAAATGACTCTGGGAGAACTGTTACCGGCAGCCTTTTCCAAAAAAGATGTAAAATCTAAATAAATTTTCCAAAAAAGATATTGACAAAAACTTGACATTATGTGTATTCTATATCTAGTTGG
>JAAVYC010000092.1 GCA_022790905.1 Lachnospiraceae bacterium
CAGTCCTTTTTGGTTTTGTCATATTATCATTTACTTAGTTTTGAACAGAAATTCTTACATTAAGTATGTTAAATTATAAGAGAGTGACAAAAGATCAATTGCTTATAACTATAGGAATAAATGCAAATACAATTAGGTATTTCCAAAAATCAGCTGTAGTTCCCAGTTATTTCTTGGTATGGTATAATGAAAACACCTATGCGCTATGGACAGAGCGAGCTGTAGTTCCCAGTTATTTCTTGGTATGGTATAATAGTGTCTTTCTTGTTACGAACAATCGGACTACTGTAGTTCCCAGTTATTTCTTGGTATGGTATAATGGAATTTTTTTACAATTACAGAATCTTTTTGCTGTAGTTCCCAGTTATTTCTTGGTATGGTATAATATATCAATCCTTACTATTTTAAGTGGGATAGCTGTAGTTCCCAGTTATTTCTTGGTATGGTATAATTAACCTTGCAAAAGAGGTTCTTTCAATAAAGCTGTAGTTCCCAGTTATTTCTTGGTATGGTATAATAAGTGAAGTCTTAACTTTGCAACATTCTATGCTGTAGTTCCCAGTTATTTCTTGGTATGGTATAATAAAACTGGGTCGCTCCCATCTGTGAAAGTCGCTGTAGTTCCCAGTTATTTCTTGGTATGGTATAATATTAAGAAGGATGCGGAATCTGCAGAGCAGGCTGTAGTTCCCAGTTATTTCTTGGTATGGTATAATTACGATTTATGATTGGACATATTCAACCATGCTGTAGTTCCCAGTTATTTCTTGGTATGGTATAATATTTCCGATCACATCCGCGTCAAATGGAAGGCTGTAGTTCCCAGTTATTTCTTGGTATGGTATAATAGGGAACGAAAACCCTGCATAACTACTGGGATTATGCAGGGTTTTATCATAATAAAATATAATTTTTCTACTCCAGATCTCCTCTTTTTTCATATTTTAAAAAATATTAATCAATTCTGTCGCCTCTCTTGTGTCATCAAATGTTGTCTCCCCTAAAAGAATATGTATCGATTCATACTGCTTTTCTGTTATCGTCAACAAACGAATGGAACCCTTTCTTGGCAGATGTTGTTTTAATCTGGATTCATGCATTTCTACAGAATCATTTCCATTGCAAATTCTACTGTATACGGAATATTGAACCATATGATATCCATCTTTCACCAAAAAATTACGAAATTTTGTTGCTGCTTTTCTCTCCCCTGCTGTACCCACAGGTAAATCAAAAAATACGATCATTCTCATAAACTTATTCATAACGATGTACCTGCAATTCCATCAAAGTGGGCAATTCCAACTCTTCCCGATTTCCCTGCAACGCGCCGCTATAACTTGCTGCCACTTTATCAATACAATTGCTAAGTATATGTTTTTCTCCTCTCATCATCATGTCATAATTTACAATTCCATATAAATCTTTTTTTAACTCTGGAGTCAACGCACTATCTACCTCTGAAATATCAAATTTTCGCGAGACATGAAGATCCACTATAGGTCGAAATACTTCAATCAAATCATCTGCTAAATTATAACTGTTTAACTCACTGCAATGAAACAATCCAAGTGACGGTTCCAAACCATAGCACACAATAGAGCGGGCAATCATTCCGCGCACAATCGCATATCCGTAATTTAATGCCGAATTGATAATATGATCCTCTCCCCTTGAAAATCCTAATCCATACAATCTGCGAAAATAAAAAGCCGCCGCTTTTGCCTCTACATTTGTTTTATCACCAGACTGAACTTCTCTTTCCATTTTACGGAGTTCACTTCCACCTTCTAAGTTGAGTAAATCCAGACAGAGAGATTGATTCTCTATTTTTTGAACTACAATTTGCTGCCAAAGTCTTTTTTGTTTTGGTTTCCCAAGATTTATCTGACTCTTTAACAATTTAAAATGACGGCTATGGCGAACCATCGGAAGTAAAACGGCATTTGGCAAGTGTTTTTCATCACAAACATAGAGAGCAATCCCCATATCTGCCAGCTTTTGCAAAAAATAGCTGGAAAATGTCACTGCCTGACTCTCTATCAAAATACTATTGATATCTTCCAATGGAATACTTACATTTTCCTCTGACCCTATCACTAATTGCTGTTTCTTAATATGTAGTTTTTGTGCGCTCTCAATTTTGATATTTCGATATCCCATCTAATGAAATCCCATTCTTTTCTCTTGTTTTACCTCAGAGACATGTCCGAGAACATCTACTTGATATTTTTTTAACTCTTTTAGAGATTGTATTCCCAAACCATCAAATTCGTACTTATTATCTTGAGCTTTACAAGAAAAACTTGCTGTATGTATATTTGCTCCAATATAGTATACAATCTCATCAATTAAAGTAATAGAAGTACCATCCTTACACTTTACATTTTTCCCTTTCGGATGTTTAAATTTAACCAAGTCCCTTGAATACAAACTAAACAAAAAATTTTCATCTTTCATCTCTTTCCATTCGCTATAAGGTTTATTGGCCACTGCTGCCCTATTCGGCAGCCTCTTCTTCACCACATCCGAGGTATAAACCGGAACAAAATAATATTTCTCATTTTCCCGAAATACATCTACTCGGATCATCGCTCCATTCCCATTTTCTGCAATTCCTTTTCCGCCATTTACTGCTACTCCAAGAGACATCTTTTTATAAGTTTTTACTTTTTTCACAACAGGTCCCTTTGATCCATCCGCTTTTGGCTTATGAAAATCCTCCGCAAACGCTTTTTTTCCGTCATTATCGAATAATTCTAATTGCCGTTTCAAAGCATTATATAATAATGGATCACTTTCTTTGTTATAGTAGTCCTTGACCTCTCCGTCTTTATCCAATTTCAAGTCTGTAATTGGCGTTCGCGATAATACATATCCTCCCTCGTCAAAAACATTTCCTCCATTTTCATAGTGTCTCGGACTCCGTATGGTATCCGCATGAGCAGCTCCAGTTACTTTATGATTCGGCATTCGCGACACAAAAATCGGACGAATCTTTTCATAGACATCCTGCGGATAGCGGAATAACTGATAGACATCCGGATGTGTATCCATAAAATTTTTCGGATCCTCTCCCATGCGAACATCTAATTCATCTCTGAAATTTGGCCATGGTTGAGGAATTTGAGCACCATATCTCTCATCCCACTCTTCTCTTAAAAGTTCATCTAGCGATATGATTTCTCCCGTCTCCACGTCTACAATCTCATAGTCAACTTTAACTCGTCCTTTATATAGAACTTCCCTGTACTGCGCACTCCGAGAAATCTTTTGAATCATTCCGTCTGTACAGCAGGCAACCACCGCCGCATCCATCGCGTGATGCCTGTCCGTAGAACGATCTTTTTGCATAAAACCCCAACGTTTCCTCAGATACGCCGTAATACTTCCGTTTACCGCAAATACTTTTTTCTTTTTCTCCGGTCTGCTATACGGTTCCATTTCCAGATTCTGACGAATCATATTGTAAATCACACGAGTGATATATTTTGTATCGTTCAGATTTCGTTCTTTGAACTCTTTTCGATCTTCTTTTGTAAATCCCTTTTTCAACAATTTCTGGCGCTTTTTATAATCTCTGATAAAAGTATTGACTCTTGCCTCATATTCTTTCCAACGTTTTTCATCATTTCCAAAATATTCGTACGGCGTACGGTTTCCCTTTTCCCGATTTGCCTGCGAGGTGACGAGCGCTTTATTTCGATAACTATCGTCAAACGTGATACTATACGGCAAGATATGATCAATATCATAAGCACCATCAAAAAGTTTTTCTAATGGGATCAATTCTCCTGTATAGAGACATCTGTGTTGTTGGTCATGCCACAAACGATATTTCAAAATATCCTGTCCCTTTGGATTCAAAAAGCCCAATTCCTGAATCTCTTTCTTCGCAAGTTCATTTTTCTTACGATTTTCTTCCATCTGCTTTTCCAGTTTTTTCCTGTCCATAAAATTCCTAGACATCTCCCTGGCGAGTTCAATATTGATTGCCTGTGGGCTTCCATATTCCATGATAATCGCATTGATCACTTTTATCGTCTGAGAAACAGAACGTTTTACCACCGGATTTGTAATCTCTTCAACGATCTCTCTAATCTGTTCCCCTTTGAGTAATTTTGACTTTTCTCCACAATTATCATTCTTAAAATCATAGCCGGCCGCCTCACACGCTTTATCATATGTCATGCCCTGCCTTAAATATGGAAGAATCTTTTTCATGGCTTTTAGGGAAAGATGTTGGAACTTACTCGGTGTCAGATCCAAAAGTGATTCTGCTAATTCTTCATCTAATCCTATTTTTTCAAATTCCTGAAGTCGGCTGTCATCGTTTTTATAGCAAGTCAAAACTGTACCAATCCGATCTAAAAGAGTTTGCTTTTCTTCGCTCGGTAAAGTCTCTAAATAGCTTCCAATTCTTTTTCGATACTCATAACAATTTGTCATACTGACAAATTTCACATTTTCCGTTGTCTTGATAATGGCGTCTTCCTCTGCAGCCTTCTCCGCTTCTGAAATTACCGTATTATCTGTACCTTCTTTCTCTTTCCCTCTTTTTAAATAATAGTTTAATGTATTAAACCGCTCTTCTTTTTCCAGATTTAACTTTTTTCGCACTGCTGCATATTTTACTTCCTTCTGTGTATACAGCATATCTAAAATCAATTCACGTTCTTCATCTGTCAAATTTCTGGAACTGCCGTCCATCCGTACTATTTTCAGATGGTTGATTTTTTGCAAAGCCACAAATAATTCTGCCGTATAAGTTGCCTTTGCCGCCCTTCGCTCTCCTGACTCTCTCTCAAAAGTACAGAGCCCTACTGTGTCCTCAAACCCATTCATCGCATATGGACTCGGCGCGCCGTCTGGCTGATTTCCAGGTCCCATGTCAAACGAACGCTGACTGAGCATGATCTCTAGATAATCTTTTTCTAAACCTTCTGTTGCCTTTTCATTTCCAAACGCCCTTTGCGATACAAAAAGTGTCTTTACTTCCTCTTCCAGGAGATCTCTCAACATCGTATGTCTGTAATCATCCGCTTTATTTCTAGGCGTCAGGAGATATCCATGTTCTGCCCACTCACAATCTGTATGAAAAGCTTCGTCTTTATAGATCATTTCCCCTACTGTGCGATAGCCTTTCTCTTTCATTCGTTCTTGATTTTCTTTCGTGGCTTTTAGAACTTTTCCGTTATCTCCTTCTTTTAATTCCGCTTTTCTTGTGGAACGAAAACCTCTATGCTTTGCAATATGTAACAATACCTGGGCAAATTCCTCATCTTCTAATTTTCGGTCTAATCCTTCGTATCGAAGCTTGTAGACATCCGGCAGATTTGGACTATGGTATCGCTCCATAAAATCTTCTATCTGAATCAGCCCTTCTTTTTCAAATAAATATTTGATTCGATCCAAACGGTGCCTCCTCCTGCGCAGCCTTCTTCTCGTCGTCCTTGCATTACGGCGTTCTGCAGCCAGCGGATCTCCAGTCTTTGGCACCTCCGCCGCATCAAAAATGCGTACTCCCAGATCCAGAATTCGTATCGGTTCATCCTGACTGTTATTTTCCAGGACTGCCCAACCCACTGAAGTAATCCCAATATCCAGACCGATTCTATAATTTCTATGTTCCATAACGATATTCCCCCTCCTTGAACCACATTTGTGGGACTTTAGAATAATATTATTTGTTTATTTGTTTAAAAGATAATCCCATTCCGAAGAATGGGATTAGAGCTTTTTGGTGTTCTACCATAC
>JAAVYC010000093.1 GCA_022790905.1 Lachnospiraceae bacterium
CTTCTAAATGAACATCAGAGGAAAATCTATGAAGAGTTTGTATTTGAGGATCTGTCTCTTGCCGAGATTGCGTCAGAGGAGGGAATCAGCAGGCAGGGTGTTCACGATGTCATCAGACGATGTACAAAAATGTTGGAGAGATATGAGGAAAAGTTACATCTGTTTGAAAAGTTTTGTCTAGCAAGACAAAAAGTAGAGAGAATCCATCGTCTGACTCATGAGTTTAGAGGGACGCATAAAGAAGAGATCATAGGGGAAATCGAGCGAATTTCCAATGAAATATTAGAGGAGCTATAGCATGGCATTTGACAGCTTATCGGAAAAACTTCAAAATGTATTTAAAAATTTAAGAAGCAAGGGAAGATTGACAGAAGATGATGTCAAAGCGGCGCTCAAGGAAGTAAAGTTGGCGCTTTTGGAGGCGGATGTCAATTTTAAAGTGGTGAAGAATTTTGTGAAATCTGTCCAGGAAAAAGCAGTAGGAACGGATGTCTTAAATGGTCTAAATCCGGGTCAGACTGTAATCAAGATTGTAAATGACGAGATGGTAGCGCTCATGGGTTCTGAGACGACAGAGATTGCGCTTCGTCCTGGGAAAGAGTCTACGGTGATTATGATGGCGGGTTTGCAGGGTGCAGGTAAGACGACCACTACGGCGAAACTTGCTGGAAAGTTCAAACAAAAAGGAAAAAAACCGTTGCTTGTGGCGTGTGATGTCTATCGTCCGGCAGCGATTGAGCAGTTGAAAATTAACGGGGAAAAGCAAGAGGTAGAAGTCTTTTCCATGGGAGATAAAAACAGTCCGGTGGATATTGCAAAAGCGGCAGTCGAACACGCCGGAAAGAATGGGCATAACATTATCATTCTGGATACGGCGGGACGTCTTCACGTGGATGAGGAAATGATGCAAGAACTTGCATCTATAAAAGAGCATATCGATGTAGCACAGACGATCTTAGTAGTCGACGCCATGACAGGACAGGATGCCGTCAATGTAGCGGGAACCTTTGATGAAAAGATTGATATTGATGGTGTCATTTTGACAAAATTAGATGGTGATACGCGAGGCGGAGCGGCACTTTCCATTCGGGCGGTGACCGGAAAGCCGATTTTATATGTGGGTATGGGAGAAAAACTTTCCGATTTGGAACAGTTTTATCCGGACCGTATGGCGAGCAGAATTCTTGGAATGGGAGATGTGCTGACACTGATCGAAAAAGCACAGGAAGAGATTGACGAGGAAAAAGCTCGTGAGATGGAGAGAAAAATCAAAAAAGCAGAGTTTGGTTTTGACGATTATTTAGAATCCATGAATCAGATGAAGAAAATGGGTGGACTCTCTAGTATCCTGAGTATGATGCCGGGCATTGGAGGGAGTCAGATTGCGGAGATTGAAAATGCCATGGATGAGAAAAAAATGGCCAGGGTTGAGGGAATTATCTACTCTATGACGCCAAAAGAGAGAGCAAATCCGAGTATTTTGAACTTGAGTCGGAAGCGCAGAATTGCAAATGGAGCCGGAGTGGATCTCAGTGAGGTCAATCGTTTGGTGAAACAGTTTGAACAGTCCAGAAAAATGATGAAACAGATGCCGAATATGATGGGTGGTAAATTTGGTAAAAGAGGAAAGTTCAAGTTTCCTTTTTAACATAATACAAAAGTTATGAGGAGGTGAGAAACATGGCAGTAAAGATCAGATTGAAAAGAATGGGAAAGAAGAAAGCTCCTTTCTATAGAATCGTCGTTGCAGATGCGCGTTCTCCAAGAGATGGAAGATTTATCGAGGAGATCGGAACTTATGATCCGACAAAGGATCCAAGCGAGTATCATGTGAACGAAGAGTTGGCAAAGAAATGGCTGGCAAATGGAGCAAAACCGACCGATACAGTAAACAGAATTTTAAAGGCAGCTGGAATTGAAAAATAGTTGGTGAGGTAGATGTAGTGAAAGAATTAGTAGAAGTAATTGCAAAAGCACTTGTTGACTATCCAGATGAGGTTCAGGTTGTGGAAACCGAAAATGAAAAAGCCATCGTTCTGGAATTGAAGGTAGCCCAGTCTGATATGGGCAAGGTCATTGGCAAGCAGGGGCGCATTGCAAAGGCGATTCGTACCGTTGTCAAGGCAGCTGCATCCAAAGAGGATAGAAAAGTTATTGTAGAGATTATGCAGTAAAGAGTGAGAAGCGGGCAGTTCAATTGGAGCTGTCTGTTTTTTTATGATTCCCTTGGAATTGATATTATTCTAGTAATAGAGTATACTGCTTTGAAAAGCGGGGTGTAGTCTTTAGGTATATGACAGTAAAACAGGCTGCAGAGAAGTTTGTTGTGGAGTATATTTGGTTTTTATGAAAGGGGGCAATGATTATATGGAAGAATTATATCAGGTGGGAGCAATTACTCAGACACATGGACTCAAAGGGGAGGTCAAAGTATTTCCCATGACGGATGATATCACCCGTTTTAAAAATATGAAAGAGATTATTTTAGATACCGGAAAAGAAAAAAAATTATTGGAAGTGGTGAGTGCGAGGGCGCAGAAAAATCTTGTGATCTTAAAATTTAAAGGGATCGATCACATTAATGAGATAGAAAAATATAAAGGCTGCGGTCTTTTCGTATCAAAAGAGAATCGCATAGAGCTTAAAAAGGACGAATATTTTGTTGCAGACTTGATAGGAGTAAAAGCTGTAAATGAAAATAATCAGGAGATCGGCGTGATTTCAGATGTTTTACAGACCGGAGCAAATGATGTCTATGTGATAGAGACGGAGCAAAATCAGGAGATTCTAGTTCCAGCAATCAAGGATTGTATTTTGGAGGTAAATATAGAGCAAGGTTATGTGAAAATGCATCTTTTGCCGGGACTTGAGGAGATCAATAAAAGTAGGGGACAATTATGAGATTTCACATTTTGACATTGTTTCCAGAGATGGTGGAGCAAGGGTTACAAACAAGTATCATAGGGCGTGCAATAGAAAAGGGACTGCTTTTTGTGGAAACAGTAAACATTCGGGACTATACGTTAGACAAGCACAAGAAAGTAGACGATTATCCCTACGGAGGCGGAGCGGGGATGGTTATGCAGGCGCAGCCAATCTACGATGCCCATCTTGCAGTTGTGGAAAAAGTCGGATATCGTCCAAGGTGTATTTATCTGACTCCCCAGGGAGAAGTGTTTTCTCAAAAGACGGCGAAAGAGATGGCAAACGAAGAAGAGCTGATCCTGCTTTGCGGACATTATGAGGGAGTCGATGAGCGTGTTTTAGAAGAGATTGTGACGGACTATATGTCGATTGGGGACTATGTTTTGACGGGTGGTGAACTGCCTGCGATGGTACTGGTAGATGCGATTTCGCGGATGGTACCGGGTGTTTTAAAAAATCAGGAATCCGGGGAAACGGAATCATTGGAGGGAAATCTTTTGGAGTATCCGCAATATTCTAGACCCGAGGTCTGGAATGGAAAAAACGTACCGTCTATATTGTTATCAGGGAATCACCAAAAAGTCGATGAATGGAGAAGGGAACAGTCCATACTCAGAACAAAAGAGCGCAGGCCGGATTTATTTAAAAAGGCGAAGTTGACAGAAGCAGAGTGGAAAAAATACGGAGAAAATAGATAGATTTTTTTATCGTCTTAGAGCGTAAAGGGATAAGAGGTTGCAGAAAAGATTTTTGTGATCTCTTTCTTTCATTTTTGCTGATAAAAACTTCAGGAGCAAAATAAAATTTCCAGCTTTGGTAAAAACTAAGTATAGAAATAGATTGGTCAATAAGTGGAAAAATTTCTTAAAAATTCCTACATGACTGTGAATAGTAACATTTTTTTCCTAAAAATGAAAATTAGCGGTTGACAAAAAAAAAGTTAGGTGCTATCTTTAATACATAGATATTAGCACTCCATTAAAACGAGTGCTAA
>JAAVYC010000094.1 GCA_022790905.1 Lachnospiraceae bacterium
TATTATAATATATCTTCGGCACGGGGTGAGAGTCGGAGATGTAGTAGAAACAATCATACAAATACAAAGAGGAGGTGCAATAAGTTATGATTAGTATTCTATACGTAATTGCTGCTTTTGGAGGTGGCGCATTCGCCGCAGCTATCGGTGGTACACAGGCATTTATTTTTACCGGTATTTTCTCGATCGCTGGTGGAGCAGCAGCTATGGCTGGTGCAACAGAGGCATCAGGTGTATTGTTGAACTACTTTGCATTCGGACCATTCTTCGGACCACATATCGCATTCGCAGCAGGTGCAGCAGCATCCGCATATGCAAAGAAAAAAGGTCTTATGGAAAATGGTGCAGATTGTGCATATCAGACATGGTCTTTCAATGAACCAAGCGTATTGATCGTTGCCGGTATCTTTGGTGTAATTGGTTGCTTAGTAAAAGAGTTGGTTATGGCAAATCTCTTCGCAGGAACCATTTCACCTCGTCTTGTAACAGACCTTCCAGGAATCACAGTATTCTTATCAGGTATTTTGGCTCGTCTGCTTTTTGGCGGAAAACTGAGAACAGGTACAGAGTACCTCAGCAAAGGTAAAGCTTTGGCAACAACCATTTTGATTGGTATTACATTCAGTATCATTACTGGCGGTTTTTATGTGGCAGCTGTAGCAGCAGATGTTCCAGTAGAAGCATTCGGTGGAAACTATCATGTAATCTGCTTCGGTATCGCTGCAATCGGTTTGACATTTGCAGTTTTGGGTCAGCCATTCTTTGGATGTCACCATATCTTAATCATCGCAGCAGAAGCTGTAGTTCAGTGTTATAACACAACCGGAAATTTGTATCTTGCACTGGTTGTTTCCGTTGTATTCGGTACAATTTCAGCATTACTGTGTGACTTTGAGACAAAATGGATCAACAGTGGAACAGATTCACATATTGACGGTCCTGCGTTTGCAATCTTAATTATGACATTCGTAGTTAACGCTTGCTTCCCAGTACTGTAAGTAGGGATTGTTTGTAGAATATACATAACATAAATGTTTTCCCTAAGGGCACCCTCTCCAGGAATGGAGAGGGTGTTATTTTGTTCTATAGAATGAGAGGTATAAAAAATGACAAAAGAAGAACTTGCAGGAAAAATTATAGAACGTCTGAAAAAAGAATATCCTATGGCGGGCTGTACGCTTGATTATAATGAGGCCTGGAAATTATTGGTCAGTGTTCGTTTGGCGGCGCAATGTACAGATGCACGTGTAAATGTAGTCGTGGAAGATTTGTATGCAAAGTTTCCAGACGTAGAGGCTCTTGCAAAAGCGGAACCGGAAGAAATTGAGGCGATTGTGAGGCCTTGTGGTCTTGGAAAGAGCAAAGCGAGGGATATCAGTGCGTGTATGAGAATGTTGAAAGAGGAATACGACGGGAAAGTTCCAGAAGATTTCGATGCACTGTTGAAATTACCGGGGGTAGGACGAAAAAGTGCCAATTTGATTATGGGGGATGTATTTGGAAAACCGGCGATTGTGACAGATACACATTGTATCCGTTTGGTGAATCGCATGGGCTTAGTCGATGGAGTAAAAGAGCCGAAAAAAGTGGAAATGGCATTGTGGAAATTGATACCGCCGGAAGAGGGAAGTGATTTCTGTCATCGCCTTGTTTATCACGGACGAGATGTCTGTACAGCTCGAACAAAGCCACACTGTGCTGAATGTTGTGTTGCAGATTTATGCAAAAAAAATGGAGTGGTCCTCGATTGACATTGGAAGAGCAGTTCTGGAATATAATGTAAAAAAAGTGTGAAGGTATTATGCAAGACAGAGTTAAGAAATTAGAGGAGGGATTGCAGACGGCATTTGTCTGTTCCGATGTATATTCAGATCAGGAGTATCGTCCACAATTTCTTTTTAACGATGAAAAGGCAGAGTGCAGGGTCCTAGATACGATAAAGGAAGAATTACAAAATTGTGAGGAATTTTTTATCAGTTCTGCTTTTATTACAGAGGGAGGAATTTCTCTATTAATGGAAACTTTTCGAGAACTGGAAAAAAAGGGAGTACCGGGGAAAATATTGACAACCGATTACCAGGGAATTACTGAGAAGAAGGCGATACATAATCTTGCAGGATTAAAGAATATTGAATTGCGTGTCTATAAAGCGAAAGAGAATAAAACAGGGTTTCACACAAAAGGTTATGTATTCAAAAGAGACGGTCTCTACAGAATGATTTTAGGCAGCTCTAATATGACCAAACCGGCTTTAATCAGCAATAAAGAATGGAATATCAAATTTGTTTCTACAAAACAGGGAGAAATCGTAAGAAAAGTAAAAGAGGAATTCGATAAAATGTGGAATTCCATTGTATATACAATATCAGATTAGCAATCAATAGCGTTGTAAAAGTGTTTCACCGTAAGTAATCGGGAGAAGCACTTTTGTTTTGAGAAAATAGAAAGAATGACTTGACCGATATACCGGTATATCGTATAATAGATTTATCAAGAAAGAAGGAAATTGGAAGAATGAAATTGGAAGAATGAAAGGAGTGTCAATATGAGTAAGGTCGGTTTTATTGGTCTAGGTATTATGGGAAAACCTATGGCAAAAAATCTGTTGAAAGCAAATGTTGATTTGCTGGTATGTGATTTGAATAAAGAGGCTGTAGAGGAAGTAAAAGCTGCAGGAGCGTCTGTGGGAACTTATGAGGAGATCGGAGCACAGTGTGATACAGTTTTTTTAATTCTCCCAAATGGTGATATTTCAAAAGATGTTTTATTTGGAGAGGGTGGCGTAGCAAAGACTTTGAGCGCAGGAAAAGTTGTCTGTGATATGAGTTCTGTGACACCTGTGGAATCCAAAGAGTGTTATGAGGGACTTGCAAAGATCGGAGTTGGTTTTATTGATTCTCCTGTATCGGGTGGAGAACCTGGTGCAATCAATGGAACATTGGCGTTTATGGCGGGTGGAGACCAGAAAGATTTTGATAAACTGATGCCGTATTTTGATATTATGGGATCTTCCGCAGTATTGATTGGAGACAGTGGAAGCGGTTCTGTGACAAAGCTCGCAAATCAGATTATTGTAAATAATACAATTGCGATTGTATCAGAAGCATTTGTATTGGCTTCTAAAGCAGGAGCTGATCCGGTAAAAGTGTATAATGCAATACGTGGCGGACTTGCCGGAAGTGCAGTATTAGACGCAAAGATTCCTATGATCGTAGAACGTAACTTTGTTCCGGGAGGAAAGATTTCTATTAATCATAAAGATATTAAAAATGTTGTGAATACGGCCCATGCACTAGATGTCCCGATTCCATACTCTGCTCAGTTATATGAAATTTTACAGACCTTAAAGATTCACGGTCACATGAATGACGATCACGGTGGAATTGTGCAATATTTTGAGGGACTGGCAGATGTTCAGGTAAAAAAGGTAGAGGACTAAGCGAGGAGGATATGATGGCATTAAAAGTTGATGTACTTGCATCTTATGCGCCAATAGATGAAGCAGCGGTGGATGCTCTGCTGACAAAGGAAATTGAAAATAACAATAAAAAAATTGTTGTATTAGATGATGATCCAACAGGAGTACAGACTGTTCACGATGTTTCTGTTTATACGAATTGGTCAAAAGACAGTATTAGAAAAGGATTCGACGAAGAGAATAAGTTGTTCTATATTATGACGAATTCTAGAGGTTTTACGTCAGCGCAGACAGAAAAAGCGCATAAAGAAATTGCAGCTGCAGTGGATGAGGTGGCAAAAGAGACCGGAAAAGAGTACATTTTTATCAGTAGAAGTGATTCCACTCTTCGCGGTCACTATCCGTTAGAGACCATCGTATTAAAAGAAGCCTATGAAAAGAATACCGGCAAAAAGATCGATGGTGAGATTCTCTGTCCATTTTTTAAAGAGGGCGGTCGTTTTACAATAGACGATGTGCACTATGTAAAAGATGGTGAGGAATTGATTCCAGCGGCAGAGACAGAGTTTGCAAAAGATAAAACCTTTGGTTATACTTCCTCGAATATGAAAGAGTATGTGGAAGAGAAGACAAAGGGAGCTTATAAAAAAGAGAATGTAACGACAATCTCATTGGAAGATATCCATGCGATGAATTATGATAAAATCGAAGAACAACTCATGGGAGTCAATGATTTTAACAAGATTGCTGTCAATGCAATCGACTATGTAGATCTGAAAGTATTCTGTGTCGCATTATTTAGAGCAATGGCAAAAGGCAAGACTTTTATGTTCCGTACAGCAGCTGCTATTGTAAAGGTAATGGGTGGTGTGACAGATCAGCCATTGTTGAGTAGAGAGCAAATGGTGGTCAAAGAGACGACAAATGGCGGTATCATTGTTGTAGGTTCTCATACGGAAAAAACAACAAAACAGGTAGAGATGTTAAAAGAGAATCCAAATATTGCATTTGTGGAATTGGATGCTACCCTTGTAAAAGATGAAGCTGCATTTAAAAAGGAAGTGGAGCGTTGTCTTGCACTGGAGGAAGAATATTTGAAGGCTGGTACAACTGTATGTGTTTATACAACAAGAGCCTTGATCACTGCAGACACTGGGGATAAAGAGGATGATTTGCGTCTCGCAGTTAAGATCTCCGATGCGGTACAGTCTTTGGTTGGAAGATTATCCATTGTTCCAAGTTTTGTCATTGCAAAAGGTGGTATCACTTCTTCTGATGTGGGAACGAAAGCACTTGCAGTACAAAAAGCGAATGTACTCGGTCAAATTAAGCCGGGAATTCCTGTATGGCAGACTGGTGAGGAGAGTAAATTCCCGTTAACTCCGTACGTAATATTCCCGGGAAATGTTGGGGAAGTCAGCACACTGAAAGAAGCAGCAGAGATTTTAATGCAGTAGTACATAAAAAGAAATAGAGACCATTTAGAAAAGTGGTTTTTATGATAGAAGGTATTATCACTATATAAAAAGGAGGAAATTATTATGTTTATGTTTTTATCACATCCATTAGATCCAGAAGGATATGCGTGGCCAGGAGAACCAGTAGTAAAAGTAACACAGTGCACAGACGTATCTGATGATTGTCCATTTTGCAGTTTTATGTCAGAAGTTCCAAACCACTGTGGTACACATATGGATGCACCACGTCATTTCGTAAAAGATGGTTTAGATATCAATCAGCTTTCTATTGACTATTTCTGCCATACAGAAGTAGCTCTTTTAGAGATTCCAAAAGGACCAGCAGAGGGAATCTATAAAGAAGATTTAGAGCCATATGCAGACGTATTATCAAAAGTATCATTTGCATTGATTCGTACAGGTATGGAGCAGTATCGTGATACGAACCAGAATCTGTATCAGAATGAGGGCGCATACATAGCACCGAGTGCAGGAGATTATCTGTCAGAGAATTTCCCAAATTTAAAGGGTATCGGAATGGACTTCCTTGCAATTGGATCCGCTTCCTCGAAATGTCCAGAAGGTGAATTGCCACCAGATTGCCATAGACATATCCTTGGATATTATTCTGGAAAATTCGTTACAGGTGTAGAAGATATGCATTTATCAGAGATTCCGAAGGGAGCCAAAATCAAGAGATTCTTCAATGCTCCGCTTAGAATTAAAGGTTTAGATTCCAGCCAGGTAACATGTATCGCTGAGATCGAGGATTAATAGAAAGAAAAAATACATCTCCGTAATACGGGGATGTATTTTTTTAGTTTTTTTCTCGTTTGGCGAGTATTTGTAAGTTAATATCTTGAGCTGTTGTGAGATGATGTTCAATCAGACTCTCTAAATCTTGAAGATCACGGCTTTTTACAATATCTAAAAGAGTTAAATGTTCTGTGATCGTATCTTCCATTCTACCTTTTCGGGAAAAGGAAGTCACATTTAACCAAAAAATCCGATACATAAAACGCCGATAGATCTCAAGCATAGACTCATTGCCAACGTACTGTACAATACTTCGATGAAATTCATAATCTTTTCTTCCGAAATCTTCGTTAGAGTGAGTAGAGTTGAGAATTTCTTTTTGCTTTTCTACTTTTTTTAACAATTTGACGTAATATTTCTGCGCACGGGCGGTATCAAAGTGGAAAGAGAGTTGTTTAAAACAATACAGTTCAATGGCGTTTCTGATCTGATAGGTCTCTATAATATCCTCCGTAGTCATGGTGTGCAGCGCAAATCCCTTGCTTGGATACATGTCGATATAGCGTTCTTGCTCTAAACGTAATACGGCATCTCGAAAAGGAGTTCTTGAAACACCGGCTTCTTTCGCCATCTGGTTCAAAGAATATATTTTACCGTATTTTAATTGACCTTTTTTGATTAGATCAATGAGATAGTCATAGGCCTGTACCTGGAGTAGTTGTGATTCTTTCATGCGCTTCCCCTCTGTTTTTGTTAAAATTTATCATAATCAATTTTATCATAAAAAGTGGGATTGTCAATTCTGCAACGAGGTCTTTATGGTTTGTTGTGCCGAGTAGAATTGTGAGGCGATATTTTTTATATAAAAAAAGGGATGCCATAGAGACATCCCTTTAAAGTTCAATTAATGCTGAACTACGAATTCACTTACAGTGCTGTTGAATTTTTCTGGTTCTTCCCAGAACAGCATATGTCCAGAGTCTTCGAAAAATACAGTTTTTGCGCCTGGGATATTTTCGCCAACCCATGCGCTTCCCTGCCAATCAAATACGTTGCTATTACGTGCAACACATACTAAAGTAGGAAGTTTGATCTGAGGAATAAAATCTCTCCAATCCAGATTTGTGTGATCTCTCATGATTTCAATTCTTACGTAAGGTGGACATTTTGAAATTTCATCTGCAATAAATTTTGCATCTTCTGCTGACGGTGTGTGATGCAAGCATGCGCCTACCAGTCCCTCTGCAGCTCCGCGTGGATTATATTTGATGTCGTAACAAGTGCGGATAAACATTTCCATGTCGTAGCAGCCTTTCTGTCCCCAGATCCAATCCGGTCCGGTATATTGAGCAGGAGATTGGTCGACACAGACAAGACCGCTGATTCTGTGATTTCCAAATAATTCAATGTAGCTCCATAAGATAGAAGCTCCCATAGACCAGCCTAATACAGTGACATCTGTCACATCCAAATGATCCAAAAGATTTTTTACATCCATTGCATAGCGAGAAATTCTGTGGCTGTGCATAACTTTTTCGGATTCGCCGTGTCCTCTCATATCCATGCGTATTACTTTACAAGTTTTTGAGAGTTTTTCCACATTGTGTTTCCAGAAGTTTGTGGTACAAGTCCATCCTGGGAGCATGAAAAGAGGTCTTCCCTCGCCCGTCACTTCATAATAAATTTCTACGTTGTCGTTTGTTAAAAAAGTTGCCATAATACCTTCTCCTTTCTTTGGTCAGATAAACGCGTGTCATCTGACAGTTATATGAATTCCCATTTTGATAAAGCGGAACATGCGGTCGGCTGCATCCAGAAGCAGTTCGTCGCAATTTTGAATCGCTGTATCAAGATTCATAACGTTATTTGTGATCGGCATGATAGACTGAATACCACATTCATAGATATCACATGCGCCTTCTCCCATTCCGCCTACAATTGCGGCAACAGGGATATTTTTTTTGTTACATGCCTGGCCAATGCCTGAGAGCACTTTTCCATTCGGAGATTGTGCATCGACTCTTCCCTCTCCGGTGATGACCAGATCAACGCCTTCGAGTAATGTATCAAAATGAATCGTGTCCAGTACGGCATGAATACCGGACTTTAGATTTGTATTTGAAAAGAGTAGGAACGGAATACTGATTCCACCGGCGGCGCCAGCTCCTTCCATAGTTGAAAAATCTGTTCCAAACTGATCTTTTATAATTTTAGCGTAATGAATCATACCGTTTTCTAAAAGTTCCAGTTGTTTGGGGGTACCGCCTTTTTGTTTCCCGAATACATGGGTTGCTCCTAGCTCTCCAACTAGAGGATTTTTTACATCACACATGATTGTAATTTTGGCTGTTGTCAATTCAGGAATCAAATGTTTGGTGCTGATTGTCTGAATCCTTTCCAGGTTTTTTCCAACAGGTGTAACAGATTCCCCATGTTTGTCAAAAAATTCAATGCCTAGAGCCGCGGCAGCGCCGATGCCTCCATCATTTGTTGCACTTCCTCCAATTGCCAGAATAAGATTCTGATAACCTTTTTGGAGAACATGTTTGATCAATTCACCGGTTCCGTAAGATGTTGTCTCACAGGGATTTCGTTTCTCTTCCGGGACAAGGGGAAGACCAGAGGCTGTTGCCATTTCAATGATAACGGTATTTTGATCGATGACACCATAGGTTGCAGTTACATTTTCTCCAATTGGCCCCATGACTGTATGGGCTTCACGGTGTCCGTTCATATTATCAATCATTACGTCTGCGGTTCCCTCGCCGCCGTCTGCCATGGGAACAGAGATCACTTCACAGTGTTCAAAATGCTTTTTTGCAGATATCGTCAGTAATTCTATGATATGTTTAGAGGACATAGAGCCTTTAAAAGAATCAGGTGCGAGTAATATTTTCATACGTTTATCTCCTGTTGCTTATTTATTCAATTGTGTCGATTAAAACTCGTCACAGATCAACAAAAATAATTATTGTATTTATAGTTTAACAACAATTTTTAGGCCTTACAATTTCCTATATAACAAAATAAAACAGATTTTTTGTGTCATAGACACAAAAATCTGTTTAGTCGTAAATGAGAGATATAATGTTCATATAAGAGAAAACAAATCAAGTATTTTTCAGATAATAATAGAAGTATTCCATAAATTCTTTTGAGGCAATATCCAGGAATGGATTAAGATTCATTTTATTACGGATTTTGTTTAGACGAAAAGCCAGTGTATTTTTATGAATGTATAATTCGTCGCTGCTTGTCGTCATATTATAATTATTTTTTTTAAGAGTTCCAATAATCTCAAGGTAGGAGAGAATATCCTTTTCACTTAATTCATTTTTAAAACAGTGAAAAACTTTATGTAATTCTATTTTGGGAATACTGTCTTTCATGTAATCGTCAAGGTGATCGTAAAAAAACATACTTTTTGAGTCTGAGACAACATGATTTTGCAACCAAGTGCAATGTCCAAAAGTAGTTTGATAATTGGAAAAACGATCTTGGATCGTACCAATGTAAAATTGATATTGATCGGTATTTAGCACAAAAGTATCTAAATATTCCAATACGATATCTCTGTAATCAGAGAAAATATTGGCCTGTTTTGGCAACGTTTTAAAGATCAGAACCTGTTTGTTACGTGTTATGATAGAGATATCCTGGCTGGTATGAAGGGAACTGGTCTTGATTTTTTTTTGGATGGATTCCGGTCTTTTTTCCTTTATATGGTTACAAAGAATTGGGATGCGAAGATACTCTTCTTTATAATTCAATTTTTCGGCGAGCGTCCGAAGTTCAAGAGGGTCCGGATCTCGGTCGTAGAGCAGTTGATGAATAAAACGTTCTTTTAAATTCTGACGCTTATTTGATAATTCTTTTTGATATTCGTATTCCAGCATGGTTTCCATGGCCATTTTAATGATCAATGCGATGGGTTTCACTTCCTGAGGCTCTCCGGTCACACCGATGACACCGATAGGCGTTCCGTTTTGAGTGAGCAAAAGATTTACACCGGGATATACGCCGAGGAATCTGCTATTTTCTGTTACCTCTATCATGGATTTTTTGTTTGTAACAATATCAAAAGCAATTTCGTGAAAGGTTCCAATTCGTTCTGGATTTCGGCTGGCGATTATGATGCCCTTTTCGTCCATGATGTTGATATTATATTCGGTGTAGGCAGTCAATCGTTCAATGAATTTTTTTGCGATTTCATCATAAAACATAGGGAACCTCCTCTAATGCTGTAATCATTAACAAAACAAAAGGGATGCCGCATATGACATCCCTTTGTATGTTATCCTTCGATGGAGATATAATGTTGTTTTTGTATGGTTTCCATATCTTTTTTAGGTACATTTAAATGTAATATTCCGTCTTCGAATTTTGCATAAATATCTTCTTGTCTCACACCGTTGCCGACATAAAAGCTTCTGCTCATACTTCCGGAATAACGCTCGCGGCGGATATAAGTTCCATCTTCTGCTTTTTCATCATTGTTCCTATTTTTTTCGGCGGAAACGGTCAAATATCCATCCTGAAGTCTTGCAGAGATATCATCCTTTTTAAATCCTGGAATATCAATGTCGATCTCATAAGCTTGATCGGTCTGACGGATATCGGTTTTCATAA
>JAAVYC010000005.1 GCA_022790905.1 Lachnospiraceae bacterium
AAGTTTTTATATGATTTGGTCGCAGATTTTTGCGGTTTTGATTTTTAAAGATAAGCTGTACGTTTCTAATTTATTGGGACTGATATTAATTTTTACAGGAGTGTGGGTGAATTCAAAAGATGCTTAATATTTATGGTGCGATTATGATAAGCGCTGCTTTTATCAATGCGATATCTCAGGTGTTGTTAAAAAAGAGTGCAGACGATACAAAAGAAAAAAATTTCCTTGAAAAGCTTTTAAATAAGAAAGTGTTTCTGGCATATGTGCTTTTTGGGATTGTATTTTTGATTAATTTATATGCATACCGTGGGGTTCATTTTAAATATGGCGGTGCAATTCAATCCATTGGCCAGGTTTTTGTGCTCATGTTATCCGTGTTGTTTTGTAATGAAAAGCTGACAAAAAATCGAATTGTGGGAAATCTCTTCATTATATGTGGCGTTGTGATTTATAGTCTGAGGTGAGTGGAACATGCAGGGAGAAGTGAATTTGAATTGTAAGAAAAATATGATATACGGAAATATGGGGGTATTAGTGATCCTGTGTCTGACATATCAGCTTTATGAAAGAGATTTTTTCAGTGTCCCAGAAAAATGGGTAGAAGAAATCATAAAGACCTGTTCGGTTTGTTTTGTCATTATGTTTGTTCTGCTGGGCTTTTGGATGAATGAGAAAGGGCAGAGCGAAAAAAGCCTGAAA
This sequence comes from Lachnospiraceae bacterium, assembly GCA_022790905.1. Classification (GTDB taxonomy): domain Bacteria; phylum Bacillota; class Clostridia; order Lachnospirales; family Lachnospiraceae; genus Maccoyibacter. The sequence continues at coordinate 700 of JAAVYC010000005.1, forward strand.
AACTTGTGGAAGATTTCGGGAAGATATATCGCGAAAATATATTTGAATTATTGGGTATTTTATCTTCTCTTTTCTTATCTTATTTTTGCCGGAAAGACAGGCAATTTATATGGGGAAAATAAATGTTATCTTTTGCTGGATTTTTTGGGGATGAGTCAGTTGTTTGGGATAATTACCACTCATAAATGTGCCGGATATTTAGGACTGATGGCGTTGGGATTGCTACTATTTCCGATCCTGAGAGTGGGAGTACAATATGTTCCATTTAGTGTGCTGATGGGAGCGATTTTGGGAATCAGTGTAGCAAAGATTTATTGTCCGATCCAGGCTTTAGGAAAGGCGATTTATTATACTGCTGGCTTTGCCTTGGGAATGTGTATTTCGGAAATTGGGATAGAAAAAAAGGTGACATACCCTGCAGATTCCCTGCTCTGGCAGGGACTAATTTATATTGGAAAAAATGCATTTTCTATCGCAATTGTGACAGGTTTTTTATTAGAGAGCGGATATGGAAATGATTTGTATCCGTATAAAAATTTTCTTGCTGTCGTTATTATTGTATTAGCAGAAGGACTGACATTGTCATTATTAATAGAAGGATTAAAGAGGAAACTACTGTTTGTGGATTCTTATGAGAAGTGGCGAATGATTGGAGAATGATGGAATGTCCAAAAGAAAAGAAAAAATTTGTAATAGTGTAGAGAAGTGTTTGAAAATATTAGAGGAACATAGAATCATTTTTATCCTTGGAATAAATTTGATCGTGATTTTGTGTGCATATCTCACAAATACGCCGTATAACGAGACAAATGATGACACAGGTATGGCAGCGATTGCGTCCGGAGCGTACGGGACAGATTCGGAATATCTGGTTTTTCAAAATATTATTTTGGGAAAATTTTTTCATCTATTTTATACGATAAATGGGAACTGGAATTGGTACAGTATTTTTCAGTTTCTCATTACTTTGAGTTCGTTTTGCCTGTTGGGACATGTTTTGTCAGAGAAAATCAGGGGAAAACGCTTTTTTTTCGTATATATTCTCTTATTAAAATTATTTTATCAGGAATTCTATTTGATTTACCAGTTTACAAGAGTCTCGATGCTTTGTTGCCTGACAGGGTATTTGCTGTTATTTTTTTCTTTTACGAATAACAGGCCGAGATGGGAAAGGATTATTGGGGGAATCTTTGTTATTTTAGGTCTGTTGGTCAGATCGGCTAGTTTTAAGGAAACTACGGCTTTTGCATTTGTAATCGGCGTAACTGCAATTTTACTCAATAAAAAGTTTTATCCAATAAAAGAAAAGAAAAAACTGTGGGTCGAGGGAACGTTTACGTTTGTGATTATGGCAGTGCTGATTCTAGGTGTGATTCAGTATGATAAATTTTACGTTGCAGAAAATGAGGAATGGAAGCAGTATCGGGAATACAACCGTATGCGGGCTGTGATACAGGACTATGGTTGGCCGAATTCCTGGCTGAATTACGAGACATATCAGAAGGAATATGAAAAACTAGGTATTTCAAGAAACGATTGTCTAATGTATGAAAAAGCAAATATGTCAGATACAGATGTTTTGGATATGGATACCATAACAAAATTATATAGACTGAAAAAGGAAAAGATGAAAGAAAATCGTCCGCGTATTGCAGACTATATAAGGTTTACCTTGTCAGACACGGTAGTATCCCAGATTTTTTTTATCAATTTGATGATTTTGCTGCTCTATCTTATTTTCTATAAAAGAAGTTGTTACGATTATTTGATGATCGGAAATATCCTAATGTACATTTTTAGTTGTGGGTACATGTATTACTATAACCGCATAGTAGATCGGGTCATGATTCCTACGGGTTTTGTATTGATTGTGATCAGTCTTTTTTGCATGGACTGGGAAAATAGAAAAGAGGTATGCGGATACAGAGACGCGAGAAAAGTGACAGCCTTACTAGCAGTTGCTTTTTTATTGATACCAGGCGTCTCGAACCATTATGAAGAATTAAAGAATGCGAGGCGGGATGCAAAGGGATTATATGAAGAGTTGGAGAACAAAGAGAATTTTTTTGTAGCCGGACATGATGTATTTCGGTGGAACTACTATTTTTTTAGCGCCTATCAAAATATCCCGAAAAACTTTTATATGAATCAGCTGAATATGGGCGGATGGCTTGCAAGGACACCGATTCAGGAAAAAATAAAAGAGAAAAATAGAATAGAGAATATTTTTGAGGCGTTGTTAGAAAGAGAACATAGCTATTATTATACGGACCATTCAGAAGAGATGGTCGCCGATTATTTAATGGAACATTATGCAAAGGGAAATGTTTCTTATGCGATTTGTAAAGTGACTCCGGTCTGCAAATTTGTAAAGTTTAGTGAGAATTTTGATACCAAGGATTTGAAGACGGTCGGAAGTGCGTCTGTACTTGATGTAAAGCCAAATGAGGGTGCAAAAGGTTATGTAGATGTCTCTGTGAAAATTCAGATCGGGGAAAAGAATGAACCACTTTTAGGAGAAGAGAGTCAGATCTATTTGGAATTAAGAGATAAGGAGCAAAAAGAGTGCACGACATACTATTTTCGCGATAATTTAGAGAAATATCTGTTAAAAAAAGAAGATAAAGTGCGCTTTGAGATTCCGTATAGCGAGCATTACAGCAGTTTAGAAAGGCTAAAAGAACGCTATAAAATAAAAGGGATTTTGCAGCAGGGAAATAAACAATATATATTTTCTGTGGATTAAAAAACAAGAGAGAAAGAAGAAGTTAGAGGATGAAAAAAAGAATTTATTATTTAGATGAATTAAAAGTAATTGCTATCATTTGTGTGGTCTATACACATTTTGTATTGCTTGGCAAAGGGTGGTTGGATCATTTGACCAATGTACTCACTTATGTCGGCGTGCCCATTTTTTTATGGTCAACGGCGCGCTGTTACTGAATAGAGAATTTGATTTAAAAAGACATTTATCAAAAATGATACATATTTTTTTGGTTTTTTGTTGTTGGAAATTTCTTATGGTGTTTTTATGTGAAATATTTTTTCATGAACCGTTATGTCCCTGGACAATACCGGAATTTTTGAATTATATGGCAGGGTATCAGACCAGTTATCATCCGACAGAGGCATTTTGGTTTTTTCCGGCACTTTTACAGATCTATTTAATGTTGCCGATCGTGAAAAAGATATATGATTTGGAAAAGAAAGAATATATCAAATATGTCTGTGCGCTGTTGTTCTGTGTCAGTTTTTTGCCGAGAACTTTGGATCAGATTTTTGAGATTGCAGGGTTACAGATTTTGGATGTTACAATTGTCGATTTTTATAATCCTTTTGGGACATATTCCAATCATCTTTTATATTTTATTTTAGGGGGACTGCTTCACAAAAAATATTATGTAGAAAAAGAAAAGGATGGCGCGATTGTGAAGACATGTATCCTAGCAATCCTGATCAATGGAGGGTTACTGTGGATGATCAAGGGATGCTCCACAGGATTTACCGGAGAAAGATATAATGGAATACCCGGATATAGTATGATTCCAACGCTCTTCCTTTCTTGCGCCATATTTCTTCTTTTTTTAAGATCAGATCATTCCAAAGAAAGAGGGACAAAATGTAAACAGTTGATCACCGCAGTAGCAGATCATACATTGAGCATTTATATCTTACATTTATTGCTGGGACGAATCGCTGTGAGCCTGTGGTATGGGAAGATCCTATATCGGAATGTCGTGATAAACGGTCTAAAGTGTGTTGTTCTTATAACGGCCTCTTTCTTAGTGGGGAAGATTATGAGAAAAATACCGGTTGTGGACAAGCTCACAAAAATATAAAGTATGAGAAAAATAGTTAATTATTTTGGGACTTTTTCACTCCATATTGTATAGGTGAGGAGTCCAAAACAAAAAATCGCATAGAACGAGATGATATAAGGTAAAATCAGATCTTTGCGATAGACGGTCCAGGGATAAACCAAATAGTCAAAACCTGTGACCAGAAAGAAACATATCGAAAAACATACGGCACAGAGTAATCTTTTGACGGTTGGCTTTATAGCATAGCCCAAAATGAGAAGTACGATTGCAGGGTAGAGATAACGTGACATCATTTTAACGGCAAAACAGTAAGTTCCTGAGATGAGCAGTGCACTGAGCATTGGATATATGTCGGGCGTGTCCCAATGTTTTATAAAAAGAAATATGGAGAGCGCGACAAGCAAAACAATAAAGAGCGTTCCCCAATGATTGCAGGAGAGAGGGCCGAAAAGTTCGGAATGAAAAATTTCATTATAGCCGGTTAGAGTCCAAAAATTATAGGCATTCTGTGAGGCTTTTCCATAACTTGCCACAGAAGAAGTGAAATTATGAAAAATGCCTCCTTTGCTAAATGTTCCGGTAGTGAAATTATAGATGAAAGGCAGATAGGAGATGCCGATACATCCGATTGCCGAAAGTCCGGTGAATAAATGCGAAAAAAAGCGTCTCCAATGGAAGTCGTGCAGGATGACTTGTCTTACAACTGCAAAGATCAGTACCGGTGTAATGAAAATCGCCTGAAATTTAAAGAGAATGGCGGCCGCAAAACTGAAGTAAGAGAGTTTTAGATGATTTTTTGTGATAAAGTAAACGGTCAGCAGCATGAAAAAGCTATAAATGGCGTCAACTTGACAGATGTAGGAGGTTACAAAAAGATAACCGGGATTTAGGAGGATCAGATAGAGAGCTACGGTTCGCTTTTCCCAGGAGACATGCTTTTTCACAGTAGAATAGATCGTTCCTGCCATAAAAAATTCACAGAGGATACCAGGTAATTTGATACAAAATATAAAAGTTCGATTGTATGGATCAAAGGGAATCTGGAGCAGGCGGAGCAATTTTCCCATAACAAGACACAGATAATTAAAAAGGGGCGGATAGGTAATCCCCATTCTGTCGTAGAATCCAGTGAGCGGTTCCTCCGTGAGACGTATCATAACACGCGCAAAATAGACAGAGTCTCCTTTGGCTGTCAGAAGAGCAAGTGAGAGATGGAGAAAGATAGAAAGTGAGCAAATAGCAAGGTTTAAATAAAAAGAAGATTTCTCAGATGAAAATTTTTTGGAAACGAAAATAAGTACTGCTAATACGAAGAGAAAACAGAAATTGATAAAGAATAAATGTAAAATCATATAAACCTCCAATATTTAAACTTTTTTCGTATTATAATCGAATAATGAAGAAAAGTCAAAAATATTTCGCTGAATAATCGTATAATAATTGACAAAAATCGTTTTTTGGAGTATTCTAGGAATTGATAAATGTTGAATCTTAAAGGAGGAAAAGGAGATGAAATTTAAAATTTTATCAAAAAAAGGAGCTGCATTAGCTCTTTCTACGGTACTTGCTTTCGGAAGTTTTGCTGTTTTTGCTCAGGAAAGTACCTTTAGTACCGATATTGGGTCAACTGCTTCGGATGGCTCAACAGATCAAACAGATCCGGAAGTTGTTAAAGTTGAATCCGTAACGTTAAACAAGACAACACTTGGATTGGAAATCGGCGGAACCGATACCCTGACAGCTACAGTAAAGCCAGATAATGCGACAAATAAAGATAAGATTATTTGGAGCTCAAGCAATCCAGGCGTAGCGACTGTTGTAAATGGAAAAGTGACGGCAAAAGTGGCGGGAACCACTCAGGTTACTGCTACAGTAGACGGCGTAAAATCAAATACTTGTGTGGTCACCGTCAATCCAGCAAAACCGGTAGTTGTCAATGCGACAGGAATTAGCCTAAATAAAAAGAGTGCAACGATTGTAAAAGGCAAAACAGTAACGTTAAGAGCAACGGTGACGCCGGCTGGTGCGACAAATAAAACTGTTAAATGGTCGACTTCTAACAAGAAAATTGCAACAGTAGATAAAAACGGTAAAGTAAAAGGAGTTGCAAAGGGAACGGCAAAGATTACCGCTACAACACACAATAACAAGAAAGTAACCTGCAAGATCACAGTGGCTGCAACGACGGCAAAAGCAAAAAGTGTTCCTGTTCAGGTGAAAAAGTCTGTTCAATTAAAAAATGTTTTGAATATTTATCCGACAAGCGATAAGATTTCAAAATGTGCGGTAGACAAAAAAGGTAAGAAATTTGTGACAGTTACAAATGCCGGAAAAGTGACCGGAAAGAAAGCCGGAACAGCAAAAGTCACAGTGACTATGAAAAGCGGTGCGAAAGCAACTGTTACCGTAAAAGTTCAAAAGGGAAAAGTGACTACAAAGAGCCTTAAGATGAGTGCAAAAAAACTCACACTGAAAAAAGGCAAAAAAGCGACATTGACAGTGACAAGAAATCCACTGACGGCAACAGAGAAAATCACATGGAAAACTTCTAATAAAAAAATTGCGACTGTAAAAAATGGTAAAATTACAGCGAAGAAAAAAGGAAAAGCAACCATTACGGCGCAATGTAAAGTTGGAAAGAAAACGATAAAAGCAACCTGCAAAGTGACGGTGAAATAATACATGCGTTTATGCAAAAAAGGGAATCCTACTTCTTAGGATTCTCTTTTTTATCCCCAAGGTTACGTAACTTATAGGAATAAAAAACACATATACTGATAGAATTTTAATAAGAATAAGTTTTAGGGATTTTCAGTGAGAATAAAAGAGATAAAAGAGAAAAAGGGAAAAAAGAAAATAAGGTTTAAAATTCCCAAGATTCAGAAGAAAGAAATTTCAAAAAAGAAAGCGGCTATCGCTTTTGTGGGAGCACTTGTCCTGTTTTTAGCAGGTAATGGTATGGCCTCATTGGCAAATCAGTGCATGAATACGTTTCGGACAGTCAAAAACCAGGCAGATAACTGGGGACTCGGTTTTGGAGCGGAGGGAACACAGCCGACGGGAAACGCGACACCGGATGAATTAAAAGAATACGATGCCTATTTTTTAGGGGATGCAAAAGAAAAGATTCTTTATTTGACTTTCGATTGCGGATATGAAAATGGCAATACGGAGGCAATTTTAAAAGCGCTTAAAAAACATAATGTAAAGGCGACTTTCTTTGTTGTGGGTAATTTTTTAGAGACCAGCCCAGATCTCATCAAAAAGATGACGGAGGAAGGGCATACTGTGGGAAACCATACCTATCACCATCCAGATATGTCCTCTATTTCCGATCAAGAATCTTTTCAAAAGGAGATGGATGATGTCTCGAAATTGTATCAAGAAATCACCGGAAAAGAAATGACCAAATATTATCGCCCGCCTCAGGGAAAATACAGTACACAAAACCTGAAAATGGCAAAGGAACTTGGCTATAAGACTTTTTTCTGGAGTCTTGCTTATGTGGATTGGAATGTGGATGCCCAGCCGACAAAAGAGG
>JAAVYC010000095.1 GCA_022790905.1 Lachnospiraceae bacterium
ATTGTAACGACAAAAGAGGAAGGAAGAATCCATATGCAAAAGATTCTGGTGGTGGATGACGCTGAATTAAACCGTGAATTACTATACAATATATTAAAGGACGATTACATCATTGAAATGGCAGAAGATGGCTGGCAGGCCCTGCAAAAATTGCAGAAATATCAGACAGAAATAACAGCTCTCCTCTTAGATTTGCGAATGCCAAATATGGACGGGTTCTCTGTGATCTCTGAGATGAAAAAAATGGGGCTGATACAAAAAATTCCCATCCTTATTATAAGCAGCGAACACGCGATAGAAATTGAAAATCAATGTTTTGAATTAGGCGTCTCAGACTTTATCCACAAGCCTTTTGAGAGCTCTATTATCAAAAACAGGGTGAAAAATACATTGGAATTATTTTCCTGCAAAAATCAATTGGAACAAAAAGTGGAAGAACAGGAAGAGACTCTAAAAAAACAGCATTTGATTATACAAAAACAGGCGGAAAAACTGCGTCAAAAAAAATCTTTCAATCAATTGATGATGGAATACCGCTCCGCTATCATGGAGGTCGAGACAAAGCTCAATGTTTTAAACGCAGAGTTTTCCCAGGTCTATAACAGAAATCCTTTTGAGTCGATTAAAAGCAGATTGAAATCACCGGAAAGCATTTACGAAAAATTAGAGCGCAAAGGCTATCCAGTTACGACAGAGAGCATCCGGGAACTCTTGACAGACGTAGCAGGACTTCGCGTCATCTGCTCTTTCCCAGATGATATCTACCGTTTGGCAAAACTTCTGAGTAACCAGGACGACATTATCTTACTGCAAAGAAAGGATTACATTCAAAATCCCAAAAAAAACGGATATCGGAGCCTCCATCTGATCCTGGATGTACCCATTTTTCTATCGAGTGAAAAAAAGTACATGAAGACAGAGGTCCAATTCCGCACTATTGCTATGGATTTCTGGGCAAGTTTAGAACACAAATTAAAATATAAAAAAAATGTAGATGAAACGGATGAGATCGTAAATCAATTAAAAGTATGTGCCGATTCTATAGAAGCACTGGATTACCAAATGCAAGAAATCCGTAATAAAATTGACAATAATAATGGCAAACACCATGAATGATTCAAGATCGCATCATTTTTATAGGCGAATATCCACGGACACGTAATCATTTGGTTTTTCTTCTTCCAATGTGGTTTTCGTCGTATCTTCCGCTTTTTTTGTCAAAACAGAAGACTCTGTACGATTGCTATCTTTTACAGTTTGCGTCGCACGATTTGTTTTCTTACTCGCTTTTTCTGTGTGATCATTCTCATTCTCTGCTTTCTCTTCTTGTTCTGTCTTCGCGGCCTCTTTCATGGACTGGTTGGCATCCGAGAGTGCAGACATCTGAGACTCTGTCGCAGACTGCGCTTTTTGCTGCACTTTTGCAAGTTCCTCTTCTTTTTGCTCTGAACTGATTCCTCTGCCCGCATCTTGTTTGATCTCTGATTCCAATACGCTCGCTCTGCCTTCCATCTGCGTCGCCATACTTCCCTGCACCTGTGCTTGTTTCATAGAAGTCTCTGCTGAGATCATCGCACGCATGCTGCTCTGTGACAGACCGCTTCCCTGTTTTCTTGCCTTTGTAGCATTTTTCTTACGGGCACCTCCGACTAAATCATCCATCGATTCACCAGACTGGCGCTGCATTCTCTGCTCTATCTGATGTCTTTTCAACTCTTGTGTCAGACTTGCAATCTCTTTTTGAATCTCCTGTCTCTTTTTCATTTTTTCTTCTTCTGAGAGCTCTTTGTTCGAGGAAAGCTCCTGCAACTGTTTCTGCGCATTTTCTATCTGCTTTTTAATACTTTTGCTGACGGCATCCTCTTGTGCATTCCTATTAGAAATTCCTGCCTGTGTACTGCTATTCACTCCTGTGATACTACCGATTGTCATCATTTTGATCCCCTTTCTGAATTTATTCTTACTACGTTTTTCGGAAACATCCATCGAAAAGGATTTCTTTTTGTCATAAACTAGCTTTTTTCTGTTGTAAGTTCTTTTCATTCAAATATCATGGTCCGAGTGACTCTAACATCAACAAAACCGTAAGACAAAATTCTTCTTCTTTTAATGTGACGTCGATATCTCCCCAATATTTTCTCGCCACTCTTTGAATATTGCTCAGTCCATATCCGTGTACCTGTCCGTATCCCTGACCATCCGCCACTTTTTTTGCCGTAAGAGGAAGCCTGCTCCTCGCATCCCACTGCAACTCCCCCATAAAACTGTTGCGAATTTCTATGATATAAGCACTATTTTTACAATAGGATGAGACAATTACATAAGGTATCTCTTTGCCGTTTGCATGTTCCATCGCATTTTGTAAGGCATTATTTAAAATCACACTGAGATCAAAAGCATTGATATCTGCATTTGAAGGATAATAAAAATCCGATTGAAAATCAATTCCCAATTTCTGCGCCTCATTCTCCCATTCCCGCAAAATCACATCCGTCACAGGATTTCCACTTTTTATCTCCCCCGCCGCCTCACGAAAAGATGTTTTCAAATCTGAAATATAGATTTGTGCTTCCTCTGTCTCATCCCTGGCATAAAGTCTTTCTAATGTCAAAATATGATTCGCCATATCGTGTTTGATACTTCGCACATTCTGGTATAATTCCTCTACCTGCTCAATATGCCGTTTCATGCTTTCTATCTGTACAGCAAGCAGCCCATTCTGTAATTTTTCTTTCTGCTTTTTCTTGACCTTTTGAAACATCACTGTCACAACAACGATTGTGACAATCGATATTCCGTAATATAAAAATGCCAATGCTGCATAGATTCCAAAAACCGGTCTCACGATACTCTCTTCACAATAATCTCGATAATATTGCATCATTCCATATCCAATGACACCTGTAACAGAAGGCGTAATCAGCATAAATAGTTCTTTTCCGCTCATACTTTCATGCTTATCAACGTACGATTTCACGATACATCTCACGCTGATTTTCATGATGGTAAAACTGATCATCAAGTCTATGATCTCTGTAAAGACATACACCACAAACCGTATGACCGGATACTCTGTTATATATATAGAATCCACCACATTATAGACATACGTGGCTATCATTCTTGTCATATAAGCACCGAGCCAGCGGAGCGAGAAAAAAGTAATTGCCAAAAAAACTTTTTGCTGGTAATTTCTGTGATCTATCGCACACATTACCAAAAATGCCACAAAAATTCCCACACTGTACGCAGTAAAGTTACGAATGACCGGAGGGATCACATAAAGGATCAACATGGTAAAAGAATAGGCGATTCCAATACAAAAAGCTCTCTTTTTTTCCTCCAAAAAAGGCTTAGAAAAATCATATAACATATATCCCATCAGAAGAATCTCTGCCACAATATAGGCATATGACACAATCCCCCAATATGTCTCCATATGTTCCATTACTCGCTTCCCCTCTTTTGATGATATCTCAGATAGCTCTTTACAAATTCCCGATAATTCTGCTTCGCTATGAGCGCCTGTCCTCTCACCATCCAAATCGTTGTGGCATTATATCTTTTGACATGACGAAAATTCACAAGATATGCCCTGTGTGGACGATAAAAATGATCTCCCACCTTTTTCTCTAATTCTTTCATCTTTCCATAATACTCAATATCGGTATCCACTGTATGGAGTATCACTTTCCGATTAAATACCTCCGCATATATGATATCTTTCAGATCAACTGTAATATGTTCCCCTTTTGTCTTCACAATGAGGCTTGTCACCTCTTTTTTTACATTGACAGATTCTAATTCCTTTCTCCCTTCGATCTGCCTTACCGCATTCTGTAATACTTCCGCAAATTTTTCATCCGTAAATGGCTTGAGAAGGTAATGAAACGCTTTTACATCAAATGCTTGAAATACATAATCTTCCACAGCCGTCACAAAAATAATAATAAGTCTTTCATCTTTCCGGCGCAGTTCTCTCGCTGTCTCTATCCCATTCATCCCAGGCATTTTGATGTCGAGAAACAAAATATCCGGCAGATAACTCTCATCAAACATTTCCACTCCTGTCTCATAGCAGACCATACTCTCATCTGGATACAGGCTTTTTATTTTACTCGCGATCAATTCTCGGATTTCCCGTTGGTCATCACATATCCCGATCCGCATATTTTTACCTCCAACACAAAATAAGTTAATTTATATATCGGAATCCAAAAATATTTTTCACAGACAACTGTTGTGAAAAGCCCTTTTTTAGCTGAAAAATTATTGCGTTTTTCTTTTACCAGATATGTCCCGTCCATTTTCATCACTATATTTTTTACACTCTGTAGACAGCACAAGCACTCTTTATGTTTCCCTCCATTCCGTTTATTCTACTCTCAAAAGTCCCATGCCTCATGCATTTCTGTTTATCTTGTCACTTCTCTTTTTCATTATTTCTAACTTCTTTTTCGCTTTTTCTTCATACTCTACCAATTCTTTCTCCCATACGGTATAGTTTTGATCCGTCCGGTGGTCTAAAAACTTCCATCTCGATTTTAAATACGTCCCGAGATACCTTGTCACTTTCCCCGCGCCGGAAAAATTCAAATGATCTCCCCCATCTAGACTGTCTGTCTTCCAGTCTATTCCCACCTCCTCTAATTTTAAATTCAAATCCAGATATTTTAAGTGATTCTCTTTTGCATACGCACTCAGACTATTATGTCTAGAATAATTGCAATTGAGCGGAGATGGCGTGCCAAGCAACATCAATTCTGCACCTTTTTCTTCGCAAAGTCTTTGAATTTTTTCCATATAGGTGAGAACAATGTCCGGAATCTCTTCTCTCCCTTTCGTTTTTACCATATATTTTCCATTTTTATATGGCTGTACAGAGCAGCGGAATGTAAATCCTTTATAATTTTCTTCCGGATACTGTTTCTCTATAAAAAATGATTTCCAAATATCATGGCTGCGAATAATTGGAATATAGCGATTCCCCCACTCCTCAAACGCCTCTTTGATATTGATAAATCCCGATTCTCCCCGAAACATAACATTGGACTCTAAGATGACCAATTTAGGAGATTGTGTCTGAAATGCTGTCTCTAACATGTGATATGTCTCTTGTATCTTTTGCCCAGCTTGTCCACAAATATAAGCAGTCATCCCATGCTGTTTCCAAAGTTCCATGGGCGAAATCGCAGAATAGCTCAAACTATCTCCCAACACAATGACGTCTACCGTATTTTGGGGTTCTCTTAAGATGCGAAAAATACTCTTATTCCTGCTCTGCACCAGATTGTCATTTTTCATAGCGGCCGCTTCTAATTTATCCAATACTCCCACAAAAATCATGAATAAGATGATAAGAAACATGAGATTTTTTATTAATTCTTTTCCAACACTTTTAAAATCCTGCATAAATCATATCCACCTGTTGATAACCGGCACCGTACGCTCCAAAAATAACGATCGCAAAAATCAATCCATAATAAAGAGCCCACCTTACTGGAAGCCGTAACTTCCAGATCCCCAAGTCTCCCAACAAGTTCCTTTCTTTTATCATTCCAACAATTGCCACAATCACACATCCTATGATCACCACGCCGTAGTCAGCCTGATCCAGACCAAAAGTAAGCAGCGTCCCATCCCATAATCTCCGGAATTCAAAATCATGAAACATGCTCTGGAACATTTTAAGTCCTGCATATAATCCATTCGCCCTAAAAAAGAGTTCTCCGACAAAAATAATGACCCATGTCTTCAAAATCCGCAGAATTTTAACATAAAATGCGTCTTCCTTGATATGGCATATTTCTATACACTTATTTTTTACCGGTTCCAATGCGATCTCACAGAAGAGAATGACAAAGTAATACATGCCATAAAAAATATAATGCCATCCCACTCCATGCCACAGACCATTACAAAGCCACACCGGAAAAAGGGCAAAGGCAGAGATTCCAAGTTTCGTAGCATATTTTCCAAGATGTGCTCGTCCAAATTTATTCCATTTTTTTACAAGCGATGACATAGATACCGGATAAAATACATAGGTCTTAAACCAGACTCCCAGGGTTATGTGCCAGCGCCTCCAAAATTCTGCCGCGCTCTTTGAGATAAACGGCTGCCTAAAGTTTTCGGGCAGTATAATGCCAAACATCCTACCACTTCCAATAATGATATCCATGCAACCTGAAAATTCCATATAGAGCTGCACCGTATAGGCCACTGCTGCCACCACAATCATGACTCCGTGATAATTCTCATAATTGTCAAAGATTCCCTGAACAATTAGATAAAGACGGTCGGCAATCAACACCTTTTGAAACAATCCCCAAAGAATCCGCACACTGCCTCTCGACAAATTCTCTCTCTGCAAGGCAGCTCCCTCCCAGAGCCTTTCCGCTGTCTGGGAATACATGCTAATAGGCCCTTCCATAATCTGCGGGAAAAAACCGAGAAAAAGTGCAAGTTTTCCCGGATGTCTCTGTGCAGGTATTTTTTCCCAGTATACATCTGCCATATATCCAATTGCCTGCAATGTATAAAAAGAAATTCCGATTGGAAGAACAAGCTCTCTTGACCGTAACAATATGGAGCTCCCAGCTGACCCCAACAAAATATTCACATTTTGGACAAAAAAATTATAATATTTTAGATAGATCAGTACCGACAGCAGTAAAATGACACCAGCTGCCAATATAATTTTTTCTTTCTTTTTATATTGCCTCTTTGTGACCGCTTGTTCTTCTCCTGACAACTCCGATATCGCAGCATCGCGCTGCAGCCTCATCCACGACAGCCATACACCAGTGTAATGTGTAAACAGTGTCGTCCCTATGAGGTAAAACACCAATTTTCCACTGATCGACCAAAAAAACAGATACCCCGATAGAACCAATGTCACCCACCGCTTTTTTTGAGGTGTCAACTGATATGCCAAAAGTGCAATCGGCAAAAACAAAAACAGATAGATCAACGTATGATAAGCCATATTATTTCCCCTGCAATCTCCTCACCATGTTCCATATCGCCTCTAACGAATTGAAATTTTCCGGGATAATCTCTGCCGTATCCACCTCAATAGAAAATTGATCTTCTAACTCTGCAACCAGCGAAATCACAGCAAAAGAATCGATCAGCCCGTCATCAATCAATGCTTTTTTGCTATTCCAGTCAATGCTATCATCAATTTCCATTAAAATATTCCTTAAAGTCTCCATCTTTTGTCTCCTCTTCCATGTTCCAGTTGTATGTACATTGTTCTTTTCTCACAAGTTTCCAACCCATTTTTCTGCTGTAACATGCAATCCCCGGCAATTCATGACTCAAAAATAGTGCCATTCCCTCTGTCATCGCATAGGCACCCGCATGTTCAAAGATCAGCACATCTCCAATTTCTAGATTTTTTATTTCCACTTTTTGTATTAATACATCATTCGCCGTACACAGAGAACCGCAAATTGTCCACTCCTGCTTCGGACCAGCTTCCTGCTCTGGACTGATACGAAACAACGGACAATACATTCCCCGAATCTGTCCATCATAGTGGATCTGATGGATTCCGCCGTCTACGATACAGTAATTTTTTTCCTTATTTTGTTTCGTATCCCTGACGCTGGTAAGATAGTAGCCACAAGAAGCCGTAAGCGCACGTCCCATTTCTAGAGTCATACGTCCTTTCCATTTCATCGTGGACACCGCAGCGGCAATCGCTCTGATATCCTTTTCCAAAGTATTTTCTTGTCCTTTAAAATATGGGATGGAAACTCCGGGACCGTACTCCAGTTCCTCTGTCTGAAATTCAAATTTTTCCTCTAAAGAAGCGCAAAACCAGTCCAGATAAGCCAATTCCTTTTTTACTTTTTCCATAGATTTTTTCTGTGTGCCGGAAAAATAATGAATCCCGCGAATTTTTATAAGCGGCCACATATGTCTCAATGAGATAATATTCTGAAGCGTCTCTTCATCCATCCCAAATTGATTCCCACTGCTCAGGCGAAGATATATGTGAAGTGCCTCACCGCTCACATCGCACCACTGCACAAGAGCATGAAATTGATTCATGGACTCAACCGTATAGGCACATTTTCCCCGACAGCATCTTAAGATCTCATATAGATCTTCCCTTTTTTTTAGAACCCCCGATATTAAGATCTTTTCAGGCGGAATTCGCTGCTCCTTACAAATCCTAAATTCTCCCATAGAACAGACTTCCACCCGATCTGTAATCGCTGCTAGCGGCCTTACTAAGAAGGGGTTTGCTTTCATCGCGAAACATAAATCCGCTTTTCCACCCAGATTCTTTTTTAAAACTGAGACATTTTCCGCCATTTCATCCAGATTGAATACATAGAGCGGTGTGCCA
>JAAVYC010000096.1 GCA_022790905.1 Lachnospiraceae bacterium
AGACTACATCATGTTGACAGCAAACGGCACAAACCGCCGGCGGAAGACAGATGCAGCAGTACAAGGCAGACAATGGCCCCTCGCCAAATGGTAAGGCAACGGACTCTGACTCCGTCATTTCAAGGTTCGAATCCTTGTGGGCCAGTTTTGGAAAGCACCATTTTAGAATGGTGCTTTTTATTTATATCTTATAGGAAATCCAAAGGAATTTCCTATAAGATAAATAATGAGATGCGCAGCTACGCGCGCGGAACAAAAGCTGCGCTTGCATAAAAATTAGAACGCGAGAGTGCGTAAAGCGCATTTTTGTTCTCATATAGGAAATTTTTATATGGTGAGATGAATTTTTTCAGGAGGTTCTATGTATCAGATGGAAGCGCGTGTGCGCTATAGTGAAATAGATGAGAATAACAGAATCAAGCTGGTATCGATTCTGGACTACTTTCAGGATTGCTGTACGTTTCAGTCTGAAGATATCGGTGTGGGAACAGAATATTTAAAAGAACTTCAGAGTGCCTGGCTTCTCGCTTCCTGGCAAATTGTGATTGAGAAATATCCGAGGCTGGGAGAGAAAATGATCGTTGGAACAATGCCGTATGATTTTAAAGGACTATATGGTTGTCGAAATATGTTGCTGCAGGATGAAGAAGGCACTGTTATGGCGTATGCCAATTCCAATTGGATTTTTGTGGATATTGAGACCGGAAAACCGAAAAGGATTCCGCTGGAAGTAATGAAAATGTATGAATTAGAAGAGCCATACCCGATGGAGTGTGCACCAAGAAAAATCAAGATGCCGAAACGGCCGGTTGAGAAACAAGAGATTTTGATACATCGTTTTTGTATTGACAGCAATCATCATGTCAATAATGGAAAGTATGTGTTGATCGCGGAGGAATTTTTACCTTCAGATTTTAGAGTGAGAGAGCTGCGAGTGGAATATAAAAAAGCGGCGGTGCTTTCGGATACTTTATATCCTCTGGTGGAGGAGAGCTCAGAGAAAGTTACAGTGGTGTTGGCAGACAGAGATAAGAGTCCTTATGCGATAGTTGAATTTTTCGGGGGAAAAAATGATTAAATTAGGAGAATATCAGGAACTGATTGTTGTAAAAGAAGTGGATTTTGGAATTTATCTGGCAGAGAAAAAGGAGGATGAGACTAGAATATTGCTTCCGGCGAACCAGGTTCCAGAAAATATCAAGGTGGGAGATACTTTAGAAGTGTTTCTCTATAGAGATTCTAAGGACCGATTTATTGCGACAACAAACAAACCCAAATTAAAATTAGGAGAACTAGCGGCATTAGAGGTTTTAGAGATTGGGAAGATTGGAGCATTTTTGGACTGGGGACTGGAAAAAGATTTATTCTTGCCTTTCAAAGAGATGACAAGAAAGGTGCAGGCAGGGGATACCATACTCGTAAGCCTTTACCTCGATAAAAGTCGAAGGCTCTGTGCGACGATGAAAGGGCTCTATGATCTTTTAGAGTTGGATTCGCCGTATCAAGTTGGAGATCAGGTGGAAGGAAGAGTCTATGAATTCAGTGATAATTTTGGAACATTTATCGCAGTGGATGACCAATATTCCGCTATGATTCCCAAATTTGAGGATTGCAGTTATTTAAAAGTTGGAGATATCATACAAGCTCGCGTAACGAAAATCAAGCCGGACGGAAAACTGGATTTGACTATGCGAGAGAAGGCATATTTACAAATTGAACCGGATGCGGAAAAAATACTCTCTGTGTTAGAGGAATATGCAGGGGTTCTTCCGTTTACTGAGAAAGCGAGTCCTGAAATTATAAAGCGAGAGACTGGCCTGAGCAAGAAAGCGTTTAAACGCGCAATTGGTCATCTTTATAAAGAAAGAAAGATTACAATTATTGGAGACAAAATTCGTAAAATATAACATAAAAGAGAAAGAAGGAAAATGTAATGAAAAGAGTAATCAGTACAGAAAATGCTCCGGCAGCAATCGGTCCATATTCACAGGCGATCGAAGTAAATGGAATGATCTATACATCAGGTGTGATTCCGGTAAATCCAAAAACCGGAGAAATCCCTGAGGGAACCGTGGAGCAGGCCAAACAAGCGATGAAAAATTTATCGAATCTTTTGGAGGCTGCGGGCACTTCTATGGGCAATGTAGTAAAGACAACAGTCTTTATTAAAGAGATGGATGATTTCGGAGTGATCAATGGGATATATCAAGAGTTTTTTGAATCCGATTTTCCGGCTAGAAGTTGTGTGGAAGTGGCACGGTTGCCAAAAGATGTGTTGCTAGAAGTGGAAGCTGTTGCTGTAAAATAGTAGAGAGGTAAATGAGTTATGACAACAAATAAAGGGGCAAACCGTACTTTTTTAATTACTGTTATCATCTATATATTATTGAGTTTTGTATGGTCAATTGTCAGTCATTTTTTTGATATACCGTTCAGTGCCAATAGTCTTCTGACGCAGACGGTAGTATTTCTTCCGGCATTTTTGTATATTAAAATTTCGGGAATGAAAGTACGAGAGTTGATCCCATATCGGAGAATAAAAATATCAGATGCGTTACAGGCAATCGCAATGACCTATTTATTTTATCCGCTGTTGATTGTGGTCAATCTTATCACGATGTTTTTTGTGGACAATGAGACTGCGGGAGTGATTACAACGGCTGCAGGAGAGCAGAGTCTGTTTTGGAATGTGGTGTTTATCGCGTTGCTTCCGGCGTGTGTAGAAGAGTTTGTGTTCCGAGGAATGCTTTATCAGACCTATAAAAAGAGCAGCCTGTTAGTGGGAGTGTTGCTCAGTGCATTTTTGTTCGGTTGTATGCATATGAATTTTAATCAGTTTGCATATGCTTTTGTATTTGGACTTGTTTTGGCACTGACATTAGAAGCGACGGGAAGTATTTTTACCTCTATGCTTTGTCATTTTGTATTGAATTTGAATTCCGTACTCTTGATTACCGTGATGGGCCATATGCAAGGCGGAAATTTTAGCAATACTATAGAAGAGAGCAGCACTTTGATGGATCATCCAAAATTACTTTTGATGGGGGCACTCAGCTGGATTGTAATCGCTGTGTTTACAACAATAGGAGCGGTTGGAATTTGGATTCATCTTGCAAAAAAGAATGGAAATTTGGAGAGAATCCAAAAAGAGTTAAAAAAACCGACAAAAGAAAAGATTTTTTCAATCCCACTTTTGTTAGGCATTTTAATGACAGCGGCGGTGATGGTATTCATGGAAGTGTTGAAAAGGATTTAATTTGGGCGGAATAAAAAAACGGGAAGCAAATTTGCTTCCTGTTTTTGTTTATATAGGAAAACCAAAGGTTCTCCCATATTTAGATGGACACATCAATGTTGCCGCCTATGTGAGGGGTCACTGAGTTCTCCAGTGCTTTGATCATTTCTCCCTCTAATTGCTGGCTGACTTCTAACTGCTTGCCGAGAATTGCAACTCCAATATCAGAAGGAGAAGTACTCGGGGTAAGTTGATTTAATGCAACCAAATTAAGAGTTCCTATTTCCATTTCAGCACCACCTTTCTTTGCATATTTATTGTAAAGCCAGAATACAAAAAGTGCAATATATTTTTGAAATAAGATGGAGGTCTTCAGGGAAAAATGATAAAATAAATCAGGAATCTACAAAAAGTGAATATAAGCAGGTATAGAATAGGCATCATATAGTTTAAGAATATATTGAGTTAGGAAAAGGAGAGATAATATGTTATACGATGTAATTATAATAGGAAGTGGTCCGGCAGGTTTAAGTGCTGCTATTTATGCGAAAAGAGCAAAATTAGAGACGCTGGTATTAGAAAAAGCGCCGATGAGTGGGGGACAGATTTTGAATACGTATGAGGTAGACAATTATCCAGGAATACCGGGAATAGGAGGATTTGACCTCGGCACGAAATTTCGGACGCATGCAGATACGATGGAATGTGAATTTGTGACAGCAGAGGTACAAAAAATTGAGGAGAGAGAAAGGAAAAAAATCGTTGTAACAGATACAGGAAATTTTGAGACAAAGACAGTGATTATAGCGAGTGGCGCTTCCTATAAAAAGCTGGGGGTTCCCGGAGAAGAGGAATTTTTAGGCATGGGAGTCTCCTACTGTGCCACTTGTGATGGAGCTTTTTTTAGAGATAAGATCACAGCAGTCGTCGGAGGGGGAGATGTAGCTCTGGAAGATGCTTTGTTTTTATCTAGGGTTTGTGAGAAAGTCTATTTGATCCATCGCAGAGATGAATTTCGCGGGGCAAAAATTTTGCAGGAGAGAGTTCAAGAGACAGAGAATATTGAAATTCTTTGGGATACAGTTGTAGAACAGATTCGAGGAGGAGATCAAGTTGAAAACATTCTTGTCTATAATAAAAAAGAAGAGAGCAAAAAGGAACTCACTGTGAATGGAATTTTTATTGCAGTAGGGATTTCACCAAATACGGAGGTATTTCAGGGAATCGTTGCAATGGATGAAGGCGGATATATTATTGCGGGTGAAGATGGAGTTACGGATATTCCTGGAATTTTTGCAGCGGGAGATCTTCGGACAAAGCAACTTCGTCAGGTGGTTACAGCGGCATCTGACGGGGCAAATGCGGTAACTTCGTTAGAACATTATCTATATAAATTAAAGTAAAATCTCTTTGCTTGAAAAAACTTCTGAAATATGAGGGGTTGACAGCGGAAAGTGCCTTTGTTATAATTACCGTGTAATAAATTTGTAACAAATGTTTAAAACTTAAGAATAAATGTTAATGGAGGCACTTATGAATCGTAACAGATTAAGAATACGTACATGTTGTTTAGCAAGCGCAGTAGTTTTAGCGGGTTCCACAATGGTTGTAAATGCGGCACCTTCTGCAGGAGTATCGGGAGGTTTGAGCAGTGCGATCAGTGGCGTAAGTTCCGAGTCGGAGAATGCAGATTCAGAATCCACCGTTGCGGGCGGTTCTCTTTCTTTTGCAAAGGCAATCTCTGATACTCAGAATACAGAGGATGAGAAAAAAGAAGATACGGGAAAAGAAAAAGAAGCACCAGTCGCAAAATCGGAATATGCAGACATTGCAGTGGCACAGGTTGATAATTACGTGAACGTCCGCAGTGCAGCTACGGAAGAAGGAGAAGTTTTAGGAAAACTTTATGACAAATCCGCTGCAACTGTAGAGGACGAGGAGAACGGCTGGTATAAGATTACATCAGGAAACGTAACAGGTTACGTAAAGAAAGAATTCGTCGTAGTTGGAGATGAGGAGTTAGCAAAATCTGTTGGGACAAGATATGCAAAGGTGAATACAGAGACCTTAAAGGTCCGCACAGAAGCTTCTATGGATGCATCGGTGTTGGGATTAGTTCCAGGCGGCGACGATTTGGTTGTGTCAGAAGAAGTAGATGGATGGGTAAAAGTCAGCATGGAAGAGGGCGATGGCTATGTGTCTACGGATTATGTAACACTTACGACAGAGTACGTAAAAGCGGAGTCGAAGGCAGAGGAAGAGGCTAGATTAGCTAAAGAAGAAGCCGAGAGAAAAGCAGCGGAGGAAGCTGCAAGAAAAGCCGCAGAAGATGCTGCAAGACAGTCTCGAAGAAGTAGTTCAAGTTCTGGAGCTTCAAGTTCTAGTTCAGGTGGCGGTGGAAGCAGCGCACCAGCCAAAAATTATTCTGCACCATCGGGAGCAGGCGGAGCTGCAGTTGCAAATTATGCATGTCAGTTCGTTGGGAATCCGTATGTATATGGTGGGACAAGCTTAACGAACGGAGCAGATTGCTCTGGATTCGTAATGAGCGTATATGCGGCATTTGGAATTTCACTTCCACATTCCTCAAGTGCAATGAGAGGTGTTGGATATGAAGTGAGCCAGTCGGCTATGCAGCCGGGAGACATCATTTGTTACAGTGGCCATGTTGCAATTTATGTAGGTAACGATACGATTGTACACGCAAGTACAGCGGCAACTGGAATCAAATATACTTCTCCAGCAGCTTATAAGAGCATTATTACAGTCAGAAGAATTTTCTAAAGAAATTTCTGTGGGCTGCCATTCTCGTGAATGGCAGCCTTTTTATCATTGCGCGAATCTAAAAAATGTTTCTTATATAGCAAAATATACTTTGTACAATGGTGTCCAGTACAGTAAATCGCACAAGTTTTTCATAAAATTAGCAATTTGCACAAAGAATAGGGTTTTTTTGAATTTTGGTAGAGAAACAGAAAAAATGATCCTAAAAGTTATCAACATTAGGAATAGTGCAAATCCCAAAAATATGGAGTTATGCACGAAGTTATAAACGTTATCCACAGAAAAAAGGAAAAAAAGGAACGTTTAGATAGGGAAAAATAGAACGAGCGTTTTGTACACAAATAATAAAGATGGTAACTTTTGAGAAAAAATGAAAAAATATCTTGACTTTTTTAAAATGAAAATATTACATGAATTATCAGATAATGTAAGAAACATGTAAAAATATCTTGGTGACGAAAACGAAGAGTTTTCTTGAAATCTAAAAAAGATTTTGATATACTCATGTATATTATCACGCAAATTAAAAATAATAGGTGTAACAATGAAGAAGAAAATTCAGATATTGGGTTTGGAGATAGATAACTATTCTGTGCGGGAAGCCATACTTTTGGCGGAGGGTTATCTGAACGGAAACTCCTTAAAAACGATAGAGACAGTTACGATGAAGATGCTGACAGATGCGGAGAGCAATGAGATTGTGGGACAGGCGATACAGGATATGGATCTGACAGTGATTGGAGAGAAAGAGATATTGACGGCGGCTAATATCAATACTCCACAGAGACTGAAAGAGACAACGGAGCACGAGTTTTTTTATGAGTTTGTAAAAAGAATCGTGCGCAACCGTAAGAGAGTCTATCTGATCAGCGAAAAAGAAGAGGTCAATGATATATTAGAAGTTCTATTGAAAGAAAAGTATCCGAAGGTAGTGATTGTGGGAAGTGCAGCATTAGAGGAATGTCAGGGGGATTTTGGGAATATCATCAATGAAATTAATGGGGATACTGCCGATGTAGTAATGTCTACGATCTCCACGCCAAGGCAGGAAGAGTTTCTTTCAGAGTGCAAGAGTAAAATGAGTGCTAAGATATGGTATGGTTTGGGAAATTATACAGAATTGAATACAGAGACGGCTGTGAAAAAAGTTTTTAAAAAGTTTTTTCATAAGCATACATTGATGAAAAAAATGGAACAGTATCAAGAAAAAGATGGGGAACAGAAATGAAAATGAAGATTTTAAACAGTCGCCCCTGGTACGTAGACTATTTGTTTATCTTTGCGGGAACCGGACTGATGGCATGGTCAGTCCAATGCATTTTTGAGCCGATTGGATTGGTGACAGGAGGTTTTTCCGGAATCGCAATTATTATTAGAAAAATGACAACTGGGTTCGTAGCGGGAGGAATTCCACTTTGGTTGACGAATCTGATATTAAATGTACCGGTATTTTTGGCAGCCTTAAAGGTGAAAGGGAAGCGATTTATAGGGAGAACTGCCATTGGAACGGTTCTCCTGTCTTTTTGGCTTTTTGTAATTCCGCAGATAGATTTGACGCAGGGAGATTATATGCTTGCGACAATATTTGGGGGAGTGATCACTGGCGTTGGAATTGGGCTTGTACTGCTTGCAAAGGGTACGACAGGGGGAACTGATATGGTTTCTGCTCTGATACAAAATTATGCAAGGCAGTATTCTGTGGCACAGGTTCTACAGGTGATCGATGGTATGGTTGTATTAGTGGGACTCTATGTCTTTGGATTGAAACCAGCGCTTTATGCGATTGTGGCAATTTTTATTACCTCTAAGATATCGGATACTCTCATGGAGGGTATGAAATATTCCAAAGCAGCGTTGATCATTACGGATCGCTATAAAGAAATTGCAGATGCCATTATGAGGAATTTGGATCGCGGACTGACCGGATTAGAGGCAACCGGAATGTATTCTGGCAATCACAAAACTGTGCTTTACTGTGTGGTTTCAAAAAAAGAAATTGTGGAATTGAAAGATATTGTAGCAGAAATAGACCACAATGCGTTTGTGATTGTAACGGATGCGAGAGAGGTGCTTGGGGAGGGGTTTTTGGAATATTAGCATAAAAAAAGCACATTTAGTCTTTCTTTTTTTTATCTTTTGCATTAGAATAAAAAAGAAGTAGGTCGTTTTAGTCAAAATTTGCAGAACATAATTGTGTATTTTGTATAAGAACGAATTTGCAGGAAAGGTGTTTTATTATGATTTCAAATCAAATTTTACAGAGTACTATAGAAGGGTTAAAGGGGATTACCAGAATTGACCTATGTATTGTGGATACAGAGGGAAAAATTTTAGCAACGACATTCTCAGATGCGGATCAATATATCGATGCTGCAACAGCGTTTGTAGAATCTCCTGCGGATAGTCAGGTAGTACAGGGATGTCAGTTTTTTAAGGTCTTTGACGAACATCAGCTGGAATATATCCTGCTGGCGAACGGCGACAGTGATGATGTCTATATGATAGCTAAGATTGCGAGTTTTCAGATTGAGAATTTATTAGTTGCGTACAAAGAGAGATTTGATAAAGATAATTTTATAAAAAATCTTTTGCTGGACAATTTGCTTTTGGTAGATATCTATAACCGTGCCAAAAAACTTCGTATTGACACGGAAGTGCGACGTGTGGTATTTATTATTGAAGTTACTCGAGAGAAAGATGGAAATGAGCTGGAGAAGATCAGAAGTCTTTTTGGAGGAAAATCTAGAGATTTTGTGACAGAGGTCGATGAGAAAAATATTATATTGGTGAAAGAGTTAGCAGACGGAGAGACTTATGATGATCTGAAAAAAACGGCTGATGTGGTTTTGAGTCTGTTGCACACCACTGCCGGCAATAATATACATATTGCTTATGGAACAATTGTCCACGAGATTAAAGAGGTGTCGCGTTCTTACAAGGAAGCGAGAATGGCATTGGATGTGGGAAAAATTTTCTTTGGAGAAAAGGAAGTGATTGCTTATTCGGAGCTTGGCATAGGAAGATTGATCTATCAGCTTCCGATTCCGCTCTGTAAAATGTTTATTAAAGAAGTTTTTGATGGAAAGTCTCCGGATGATTTTGATGATGAGACGTTGACGACAATCAATAAATTTTTTGAGAACAGCCTGAATGTTTCAGAGACATCTAGACAGCTGTATATCCATCGAAATACACTGGTTTATCGTCTGGATAAATTACAAAAGAGTACGAGACTGGATTTACGTGTGTTTGAAGATGCGATTACATTTAAGATTGCTTTAATGGTCGTAAAATATATGAAGTACATGGAGTCATTGGATTATTAAAAATTAGGAGGCACATATGATTAAGCTTGAACATGTCAGTAAGGCGTATTCAGCAGGAATTCCCGCTTTGAATAATGCGAGTCTCTATATTAGAGAGGGAGAGTTTGTATTTTTGGTGGGGGAGAGTGGTTCTGGAAAATCTACCTTTATCAGGCTCTTGTTAAAAGAACTAGAGCCCACATCCGGAAAAATTTTTATCAATGGACAGGATATTGGCCAGTTAAAGAGGAAACAAATTCCAAAGATGCGTAGAAATATCGGGGTTGTTTTTCAGGATTTCCGGCTTTTGAGAGATAGAAATGTCTATGAAAATGTGGCATTTGCCCAGAGAGTTGTGGGGACTGGTACGAAGACCATGAGGAGTCGTGTGCCTCAGATGTTGTCTGTTGTGGGACTTGCGGCAAAATATAAATCTTTGCCAAGACAGTTGTCTGGAGGAGAACAGCAGAGAGTTGCAATCGCTAGGGCATTGGTCAATCAACCAAAGATTTTACTTGCAGACGAGCCTACTGGAAATTTGGATGAAAACAATGCCTGGGAGATTATGAATCTTTTGGAGGAGATCAATAAAAAGGGAACGACAGTTGTTGTTGTGACTCATAACCTCGATATCGTAAAAGCGATGAAGAAGCGCGTCATTACTTTGCGGAAAGGCATCGTAGTCAGCGATGAAGATTTAGGTGGTACAAATGAGATTTAGTACATTTCTATATTCAGTAAATCAAGGTATGAAAAATATCGGGAGAAATAAAATGTTTTCTCTTGCCTCTATGGCGACAATGGCAGCCTGTATTTTTTTGTTTGGAGTATTTTTTTCTATTGTGACGAATTTTGAGGCCATGGTAAAGACGGCAGAAGAGGGAGTTGCGGTTACCGTATTTTTTGAGAAAGGACTTGAACAAAAAAAAATAGAGGAGATTGGAACAGAGATCAAGAAACGTGCAGAGGTGGCAAGATACGAGTTTGTATCTGGAGAACAGGCTTGGGAAGAGTTCCAAAAAGATTATTTTAAGGGAAACACAGAGGCGGCGGAAGGATTTGAAGAGGATAATCCGTTGGCCAATTCTTCACACTATGAGATCTATTTGAATGATGTCTCTATGCAAAAGACTTTGGTCAGCCATTTGAAATCACTAGAAGGGGTAAGAGAAGTGCATCAGTCTGAGATTGCGGCAAATACGCTTTCCGATTTGAACTCTTTGATTGGCTATGTCTCAGCGGGAATTATTTTGATTTTGATTGCGGTTGCGGTATTCTTAATCAGTAACACGATTCGAACTGGAATTTCCGTAAGGCGGGAAGAGATTGCAATTATGAAATTGATCGGAGCAACTGATAATTTCATCCGGGCCCCGTTTATTGTGGAAGGGGTTATGATTGGTCTTATCGGTTCTGTGATTCCGCTGGTTCTTCTCTATGTGATATACAGCAGGATGATTGCCTATGTGGCGGAAAAATTTGTATTTTTAAGCAGTATGTTGAATTTCCTTCCAGCAGGACATGTGTTTAGGGTACTGGTACCAGTAGCTCTTTTATTGGGGGTGGGTATTGGATTTGTCGGAAGCCGTTTGACGACGAAGAAACATTTGAATGTATAACACTATGGGACTGTCTTTGGCAGGCCCATGTTTTTTGTTGTGAGAGCAGGATTCATTTTTGTAGGAGTGAATGTTATGGGAAGAAAGAGAAAATCTATTGCCATAGTTTTTGCCGTATTGTTGGGACTATTTCCGGTTTTGAATGTCTATGCAAAAAGTATGGATGATGCGCAAGAGGAAAAAAAGGAATTGGAAAATGATCTGGAGGAGGCGAAGGAGCTGATCAAT
>JAAVYC010000097.1 GCA_022790905.1 Lachnospiraceae bacterium
GGGAATTGATCGTCAATCATACAATTGCTGAAAAGGTATTAGAGATTATGAAGGAACTCTATAACTATCAATATCCGATTGAGAAAATGATTTTAATTGATGAGTACCAGGCAGATGATGAGTCTTCGATGAGTGATAACAATACTTCGGCGTTTAATTATCGTGTGATTGCGGGAACGAGCCGTCTTTCAAAACACGGACAGGGATTGGCTATTGATATCAATCCAAGATATAATCCATGCGTGAAAATAGAACAGGATGTCACCATCGTAGAACCGGAGAATGGAGCAGAATTTGCAGATAGGAATCAGGAATTTTCCTATAAAATTGATGCGAATGATTTCTGTTGTCAGTTATTTAAAAAATATGGATTCGTATGGGGCGGCGACTGGAATAGTCTGAAAGATTATCAACACTTTGAGTGGAAGTAAAGGGGAAAGAGCATTGCTTTTTTTTGAGGAGTGAGATAAAATAGACACGTCATAAATATAGGTGAATAGATACGAATGGGAAAATGGAACAAAATATAGTGAAGCAAAATTATCAGAGAGAATTGGACAAGATCTTGCGAAAGCTGGAGGGGGAGGACAGAGTACCGACTCTATTTTTGCACAGTTGTTGCGCGCCCTGTAGCAGCTATGTGCTGGAGTATCTGTCCAATTATTTTAAAATTACAGTTTTTTATTATAATCCAAATATCTATCCGGACGAAGAGTATCTAAAAAGGGTGCGGGAACAAAGAGAATTCATACAGCGCTTTCCGGCAAAAAATCCGATTTCATTTTTGGAGGGAGAATTTGATAAAGAGAGGTTTTATCAGATGACTGGAGGAATGGAAGAGGAACCGGAGGGAGGAAAACGCTGTTTTTGCTGTTATAAACTGAGGTTACAGGAAGCAGCGGAATGTGCAAGACGGCTTCAAATGGAGTATTTTACGACCACGCTCTCCATCAGTCCACTCAAAAATGCGGGGAAACTCAATGAAATTGGTCTTCAATTGGAACGGGAATACGGTGTGAAATATCTTCTTTCTGATTTCAAAAAGAAAGATGGCTATAAACGTTCTATCGAATTGTCAAAAGAGTACGGGATGTATCGTCAGGATTATTGCGGGTGCATTTTTTCTATGCGTGATAGGAAGAAAAGAGAAAAATAAATTTAACTAAATAAGAAAAGAGGAAAAGATATGGCACAGTTATGGGGAGGACGCTTTACAAAAGAGACAGATCAGCTTGTCTACAATTTCAACGCGTCGATTACATTTGATCAAAAGTTTTATAAACAGGATATTGAGGGCAGTATTGCCCATGTTGTGATGCTTGGAAAACAGGGCATTTTGACAAAAGAGGAAATGCAAAAGATTGTGAAGTGCTTAGACGAAATCAGAAGTGATGTGGAGCGTGGGAAATTAGAGATTTCCGCAGAATATGAAGATATTCACAGCTTTGTGGAGGCGACGTTGATCAATCGTCTGGCCGATGTCGGAAAAAAATTACATACCGGGAGAAGTCGTAATGATCAGGTAGCATTGGATATGCGTCTCTATACGAGACTTGAGATTTTACATATGGATGAATTGTTGGAAGAATTGTTAAAAGTTCTTTTAAAAATTATGGAAGAACATATACAGACCATTATGCCGGGGTTTACACATTTACAAAAAGCGCAGCCGATTACTTTAGCACATCATATGGGCGCTTATTTTGAGATGTTTAAAAGGGACCGTGAGAGACTTTATGATATTTTTAAGAGGATGAATTATTGTCCGCTTGGCTCTGGGGCTTTAGCGGGAACAACTTATCCGTTAGATCGAGATTATACAGCGGAATTGATGGGATTTTTTGGACCGACTCTGAACAGTATGGACGGCGTATCTGATCGAGATTATCTGATTGAATTTCTCTCAGCGCTTTCTACGATTATGATGCATTTGAGTCGTTTTAGTGAAGAAATTATTATTTGGAATTCCAATGAATATCAGTTTGTGGAACTCGACGATGCCTATAGTACAGGGAGCAGTATTATGCCTCAGAAAAAAAATCCGGACATTGCGGAGTTAGTGAGGGGGAAAACCGGACGTGTCTATGGAGCGCTGATGTCGCTGCTCACTACAATGAAAGGAATTCCGCTTGCTTACAATAAAGATATGCAAGAAGATAAGGAATTGGCATTTGATGCGATGGATACAGTGAAAGGGTGTGTCGCCCTTTTTACAGGAATGCTCTCGACGATGAAATTTAATCAAGATATCATGGAAAAAAGCTCAAAAAATGGGTTTACCAATGCAACGGATGCGGCGGACTATCTCGTAAATCATGGGGTGCCATTTCGAGATGCTCATGGGATTGTGGGACAGATTGTTTTGTATTGTGTGGACAAGAATATTGCGATTGACGATATGTCCATAGAGGAGTTAAAGGCGATCAGTCCAGTGTTTGAGGAAGATGTTTATGAGGCTGTTTCTATGGAAACTTGTGTGAACAAACGTCTCACCATCGGAGCTCCTGGAAAAGAAGCGATGGAACAAGTGATTGCGCTGGAAAGAAAATATTTGGAAGAGAGCTGTGACAGACTCTGGTTTGATCTGGGAGAAAATATGCTGGATATTGTGGAAGATGTATAGGAAATAGAAATATTGCCGCATTTTTTGTCATAAAATGTGAATTGTATTTTGAGATAAAATAGAATATGATATTTGATAGAAAGACAACTGTCTGCATAGAACGGACAAACGAGAGAGTATTGAGAAAAAAGAAAAATAGATGAGGAGATTGGGACATGAGTGAAAGACTAAAAGTAGGCATTTTAGGTGGAACAGGCATGGTAGGTCAGAGGTTTATCTCTCTGTTGGAAAATCATCCCTGGTTTGAGGTAACGACGATTGCGGCAAGTCCAAGAAGCGCTGGAAAGACGTATGAAGAGGCCGTTGGCGGCAGATGGAAAATGGATACTCCTATGCCAAAAACAGTAAAAGATATCGTTGTTATGAATGTCAACGAAGTAGAAAAAGTTGCCTCTGGTGTGGACTTTGTCTTTTCAGCAGTGGATATGACGAAGGAAGAGATCAAGGCAATCGAGGAAAAATATGCGAAGACAGAGACGCCTGTGGTATCGAATAACAGTGCTCACAGATGGACACCGGACGTTCCAATGGTTGTACCGGAAATCAATCCGGAACACATGAAAGTGATAGAATTTCAGAAAAAACGTCTTCAGACTACAAGGGGATTTGTAGCTGTAAAACCAAATTGTTCGATACAGTCCTATGCTCCGGTATTGACAGCGTGGCAGGAATTTGAACCATATGAGGTGGTAGCAACGACGTATCAGGCAATTTCAGGAGCTGGAAAGAATTTTTCAGATTGGCCGGAGATGAATGGAAATATCATTCCGTATATTGGCGGAGAAGAAGAAAAATCAGAGAAAGAGCCGCTTCGCATCTGGGGAGAGATCAAAGACGGTGTCATTGTTCCAGCGACGAGTCCGGTGATTACCTGTCAGTGTATTCGTGTTCCGGTATTAAATGGACATACAGCGGCAGTCTTCGTAAAATTTAAAAAGCAGCCGACGAAAGAGCAATTAATCGAAAAGCTGGTACATTTTAAAGGTGTACCTCAAGAGTTGGAATTGCCAAGTGCACCAAAGCAGTTTATTCAATATTTAGAAGAGGACAATAGACCGCAGGTGACCATGGATGTGGATTATGAAAATGGTATGGGGGTATCTGTCGGACGTTTACGTGAAGATACCGTTTACGATTGGAAATTTATCGGACTGTCTCATAATACGGTTCGCGGGGCTGCAGGCGGAGCAGTTCTCTGTGCAGAGCTTTTAAAAGCACAGGGCTATATCACGAAAAAATAGTTATAAAGTTTGATTGACTTTAATTGAGAGAAAGCGCAGAGGGATTGTAAATCTTATTCCTCTGTGCTTTTTGCTTGAGA